>JACZKF010000579.1 GCA_014860175.1 Desulfuromonadales bacterium
CCTGCCGGCTGGAGAAGGAGACGGCGCCATGATCGACGGCGTGACCCTGCTGCTGACGCTGATCAAGCTGCTGCTGATTTTCGCCGTGGTCCTGACTCTGGCCGCCTATCTGGTGCTGGCCGAACGCAAGATCCTCGCCCGCATGCAGCTGCGCCACGGCCCCAACCGGGCCGGCCCCTTCGGTCTGATGCAGCCGCTGGCCGATGTGATCAAGCTGCTGACCAAGGAAGATCTCCTCCCGACCAGCGCCGACAAGTGGCTGTTTCTCCTGGCCCCCGGGTTGGCGGCGATCACTGCCCTGCTCGCCTTTGCCGTCGTCCCTTTCTCGCCGCCGGTGACGCTGTTCGGCCGGGAGATCCCGATGGTGGTCTGCGACCTCAACATCGGTGTCCTCTACTTTCTCGGCCTCTCCTCCCTGGCGGTCTACGGCGTCGCCCTCGGCGGCTGGGCCGCCAACTCCAAATACTCCCTGCTCGGCGGCATCCGCGGCCTGGCCCAGCTGATCTCCTACGAGCTCTCCATGGGGTTGTCACTGGTGCCGGTGGTGCTGATGGCACGCTCCTTCTCCCTGACCGACATCGTCTACGCCCAGCAGGGGCTGCCGTTCATGATCAGCAACCCGGTGGCCTTCTTCATTTTCATCATCAGCGTGCTGGCCGAGTCACGGCGGGTCCCCTTCGACCTGCCGGAGGCGGAGAACGAGATCGTCGCCGGCTTCCACACCGAATACTCGGGGATGCGCTTTGGTCTGTTTTTCGTCGGCGAGTACATCAACATGATCATCCTCGGCTCGATGGTCACCGTCTTCTTTCTCGGCGGCTGGCTCGGGCCGGTGCTGCCGCCCATCGTCTGGTTCATGCTCAAGGTGCTGGCGGTTGCCTTCGTCTTCATCTGGATCCGCGGCACCTTGCCGCGGCTGCGCTACGATCAGCTGATGCATTTCGGCTGGAAGTTTCTGATTCCGCTGGCGTTGGTCAATGTGCTGGTGACCGGGGCGGTGCTGTTGTGGCTGAGAGGGTGAGAAAAAAATAGGTCCAATAGGACCTATACGACCAATAGGACGAATAAAATGCCTTTCTGGCGTGACATCAAGGGGACCGTGCAGCCGTTCTGGGTGACGCTGCGCAATATGTTCCGCAAGCCGGTGACGGTCCAGTACCCGGAGCAGAAGCAGGTGCCGCCGCCGCGCTACCGGGCGCGGATCGTGCTCACCCGCGACCCCGATGGCGGCGAGCGCTGCGTCGCCTGTTACCTGTGCAGCGCCGCTTGCCCCGTCGACTGCATCTCCATGCAGTCGGCCGAACTCCCCAATGGCCGCCGCTACGCCGCCTGGTTCCGCATCAACTTCGCCCGCTGCATCTACTGCGGCCTGTGCGCCGAGGCCTGTCCGACCTGGGCGATCCAGATGAGCCCCGACTACGAGTTCGGCAAGTACGCCGCCATCGACATGGTCTACGAGAAGGAAGCGCTGCTCGTCGACCATGGCGGAAAGGATACCGAATACAACTACTACCGCCACGCCGGCATCGGCGTCGTCAACCCCCGCGGAGGGAACGAGGACGAGGAGCCGCCGGTGGATGTACGGACCAATCTGCCCTGACGGGCAGATCAGCCGAATTTTGAATTTTGAATTCTTAATTTTAAATTAAATTCAAAATTCAGAATTCAGAATTCAAAATTATGGCCTCTGTGCTCTTCTACATCTTGGCCCTCACCGCTCTTGCCGCCACGTTGCTGTGCATCACTCGCAGCAATCCGGTGCATGCGGTGATCTACCTGGTCAACGCCTTCTTCGCCCTGGCGCTGATCTTCTATCTGCTCGGGGCGCCGCTGGTGGCGGCCTGGGAGGTGATCATCTACGCCGGCGCGATCATGGTGCTGTTTCTGTTC
>JACZKF010000580.1 GCA_014860175.1 Desulfuromonadales bacterium
CTCCAGCCGTTATTACTAATCATTGTCATGCGAAACCGCGAAGAGGCGAAAAACATCCCTGAAAGATCTTTTTCATTATGGGACCTGGATTCGGCCTGGATTTGACAAACTTCTTTTCGCCTATAAGTTGAACAGCAGGCGGGCTCCATTGGATTCAACCCGTACAGGCGACATCCACCAGCAAATAAGGAGTTCATGATGAGAACGATCGGACTTTGGACAGCCTTTTTGTTCGGCACCACCTTGCTCCTGGCGACCGGGGCCATCGGCGAGATGATGCAGCAGCAGAGCGGTCAGATGATGCAGGGGAGTGAACTGCAGATCAGCGCCGGCGAAGACATCCGCCAGTTTTCGCTGCAAGACCAGCAGGGGCAGAATCTGGGGCAGATAGACCAGGTGCTGGTCGACCTGCATCAGGGGAAAATCGGCTACATCGTCACCCGCGACGAGCAGCAGCAACAGCGCGTGATCCCCTGGAACGCCCTGCAGTTCGACCCCCAGCAGCAGACTCTGACGCTGCAGCTCAGTGCCGACCAGTTGCAGCAGGCCCCCACCGGCGATGCCCAAGTGGTCATGGACCAGAACCAAGCCCAGCAGATCAACGAATTCTACGGTGCGGCCCCCGCCTGGGGGGCGCAGGCACAACCGCAGCAGATCAAGGGGCTGCAGGACCTGCAGCAGTTCTCCATTGTCGACCTGCAGGGGCAGCAGATCGGGCGGGTCGAGCAGGTGCTGGTCGACGTGCAGCGGGGGCAGATCGGCTACGTCGTGGCGACCTCCCAGCAGCGCCCCGGCCAGAAACATGTGATTCCGTGGAACGCCCTGCAGCCGGACCTGCAGCAGCAGAGGCTGACCCTGCAGATGAGCGCCGAGCGTTTCCAGCAGGCGCCGACCGGAGATGCGCAGATCGTGCGGGACCTGAACCAGGCCCGGCAGATCCATCAGTTCTACGGCGTCTCCCCTTACTTCGAGATGGGAGCGCAACAGCAGCCGCAGCAAGTCTTCCAGCCGCAGCAGACTTCCCAGGCCCAGACTGGATTCCAGCCGCAGGCGGTCAAGTCGGTCGATACTCTCAAGCAGTTCTCCCTTCAGGATCAGCAGGGGCAGCAGATCGGCCAGGTCAACCAGCTGCTGGTCGACGTGCAGCAGGGGAAGATCGGCTACGTGGTGGTCACCTCGCAGCAGCAGACCCGCCTGATCCCCTGGAACGCCCTGCGCATCGATCCGCAACAGCAGACGATGACCCTGCAGATCAGCGCCAGCCAGTTCCAGCAGGCCCCCACCGGGGGTGAGCAGATGGTGCAGGACATGAACCAGGCCCGGCAGATCCACCAGTTCTACGGGGTCTCCCCCTACTGGGAAGAGGGGATGCCGCAGATGAATCAACAGATGCAGCAGCAGCACCAGCAGATACATCAGCAGATGCACCCGCAACTGCCGAGCCAGCAACCGAGCCAGCAGCAGTTTCCGCCGCAGCGCCAGTAGCGGCTTCCTCCCGGGTCATTGCGGCGACCGGGGACAGCTGCCGTAATCCTCAGACGCCGGGCGCTCCAAGGCCCGGCGTTCTGCTATACAGATGCCTCATTTAATCTTACCCCCTTGCCCGACGCCTGTTTCCAGCCTACATTAAGAGCATGCCTCCTTTCTCGGAACGCCTGTGAAAACCCACCCCTGGCCGGCGGACGAGGTCAACCTGCCGCAGCGCTTCTTCGGCCTGTTCAGCTACAGCCGGCGGGCGCTGCAGCTGGTCTGGTCGACCCGGCGCGATCTGACCCTGATTTTCGCCCTGCTGACGCTGGCCGCCGGAATTTTGCCGGCGGTGGCGGCCTGGGTCGGCCGGCTGATCGTCGACGCCGTGGTCGCCGCCATCGCAACCCGACAGCAGACCGGCACCGTCGATACCAGCCAGGTGCTCCTCTTCGTCGCCCTGGAGGCGGCGATCATCGCCCTGCTGGCCGGCGCTCAGCGCGGCATCGCCACCTGCCAGGCGTTGCTGCGGGCCCTGATGGGGCAGCGGATCAACGTGATGATCCTGGAGAAGGCCCTGACGCTGCGCCTGGCCCACTTCGAGGACTCGGAATTCTACGACAAACTCACCCGCGCCCGCCGGGAGGCGTCGGTACGCCCTCTGAGCCTGGTCAACCGGACCTTCGGCCTGGTGCAGAACGCCATCTCCCTGCTCAGCTACGCCGTGCTGCTGGTGCAGTTCTCCCCCTGGGCGGTGCTGATCCTCGCCGTCGCCGGCTTCCCCGAATTCTTCGTCGAAGCCAAATATTCGGGCGACAAGTTTCGCCTCTTCCGCTGGCGCTCCCCCGATGCGCGGATGCAGCTCTACCTGGAGACGGTCCTCGCCCGGGAGGACTACGCCAAGGAGGTCAAGCTCTACCGCCTCGGGCCGAAGCTGCTGCGGCGCTATCAGGAGATCTTCGACCGTCTGTTCGCCGAGGACCGCCGCCTCACCCTGCGCCGCGACGCCTGGGGCTTTCTCCTCGGGCTGATCGGCACCGCCGCCTTCTACGGCGCCTACGGCTGGATCGCCCTGGCCGCCGTCGCCGGGGCGATCACCCTGGGCAGATGACCATGTACCTGCTGGTCTTCAAGCAGGGGCAGTCGGCGGTCTCGGCCAGCCTCTCGGCCATCAGCGGCATGTACGAGGACAATCTCTACCTCTCCAACCTCTACGAGTATCTGGGGCAAGAGGTGCCGCAGCCGGCCGGCCGTCTCCCCCAGGGACCCGCACCGGGGGACGGGCTGCGCTTCGAGCAGCTGGTCTTCACCTACCCCGGCAGCACCGAGCCGGCCCTGCGCGACATCAATCTGCATCTGCCGCCGGGGGCGAGCCTGGCCCTGGTCGGCGAGAACGGCTCCGGCAAGACGACCCTGGTCAAGCTGCTGACCCGGCTCTACACCCCCGACTCGGGGCGGATCCTCCTCGACGGCCTCGATTTGCAACAGTGGGAGACCGAGGCGCTGCGGCGGCGGATCGGCGTCATCTTCCAGGATTTCGGCCGCTACCAGCTGCTGGTGGGGGAGAACATCGGGGCCGGGGACGTGCGCCATTTCGAGGACCGGGAGCGCTGGCGGGAGGCGGCCGAGAAGGGGCAGGCGGCCCCTTTTATCGCCACTCGCCCCGAGGGGTACGACACCCAGCTCGGCAAATGGTTCAAGGGGGGGCGCGAACTCTCCGGCGGCCAGTGGCAGAAGATCGCCCTGGCCCGGGCCTTCATGCGCACCGGGGCCGACATCCTGGTGCTCGACGAGCCGACCGCCACCATGGACGCCCGGGCCGAGGCGGAGCTGTTCGCCCACTTTCGCGAGCTGTGCCGCGACAAGATGACCATCCTCATCTCGCACCGCTTCTCCACCGTGCGGATGGCCGACCGGATCGTCGTCATCGAGAACGGCGCCGTGCAGGAGGAAGGGACCCACGAAGAGCTGATGGCCCGGCAGGGGCAGTACGCCCAGCTGTTCACCCTGCAGGCGAAAGGGTATCGCTAGCGCACAACAAAAAAAGAGGAGGGTCGCCGGACCCCCCTCTCCTGCCTGCGGCAGCCGAACCGCTGCCTCAATGCCGCACTTCCATCTGCGCCACCTTCTCGCCGGTCACCATGACGTTCACCGGGTGCGAAACGATGTCGAAGACCGGCGAGCGTTGCTGGGCCAACTCGATCAGCTCGTCGATCTTCTCTTGCGGGGCATCCGCCTTGACCTTGAACTTCACATTGATCTGGTTGTAGCCGTTGCGCACCTCGTTGGAGATGCCGAGGAAACCGCGCAGGTCGAGGTCCCCTTCGAGCTCCGATTCAACCTCCTCGATGGTGATCCCCTGGGCCGCCGCGTGATAGATGAGGGAGCTGGTCAGGCAGCCGGAGAGCGCGGTAAGGACATACTCGACCGGATTGGCGCCAAAATCTTCCCCCAGAAGCAGAGGCGGCTCGTCGATTTCGAGTTTGAACGTCTGCCGGTGGGGAATATCCTGGTTGGCTCCATGGAAATCGCTGACCAGCGCCTGGTTGTGGCCGCCGCTGATCCACCGGTTCTGGGCCCGGAAGGTACACTTGGCCAGGCCAGGATCCTGTTTGATGTTGTCGATGGTCTCCCGCAGCTGGTCGACCGCGATGCCGTTTATTTTTTGTCCGTGGGTCTGCATGAGAAACCTCCTTCCTTTTTCCCCATTATACCCCCTGGTACGGGGTCGGGGAAAATGGCAACCTCTTACTCTGGAGTATGCTTAAGACAAGACTCCTCACTTGCGCCACCTGGGGCTGTGCCGTTTTGTACTCCCCAAACCAGGGCGCATGCCATGCGCCCCTACGGAAAATCCAAACCGTCGGCAAAGGAACGATAGGGCACCGACGGTGATGCCAAATCATTTTCACCCAATCGTCTTCTTCGACCCTGTAGGGGCGCATGGCATGCGCCCTGAAGATGCCGTCCTGTCCTTCCACAACCAGGGCGCATGCCATGCGCCCCTACGGGAAATCGAAACTGTGGGAAAAGGGCGAT
>JACZKF010000581.1 GCA_014860175.1 Desulfuromonadales bacterium
ACCACCGGCTGTCTCCCCTCCCGTCGGTGGGGGTGCTGGAGTTGGCAGAGCAGACCGCCGACCCCCTGTGCCGCCGCTTTGCCCAGACCTATGCCGGGGCGCTGTACCAGGACCGGCGGCTGACCGGCGCGGAGATCGCGCAGCTGCGGCAACTGCTGGGCCAAATGCGGAAATCGGCGAGCCGAACGGTGGCCAGGGGCAAGCGCTGAGCCGGTAGGCCGGGCCAAGGGGGAGAAATGACACCGAGCCCTGGGAAACACCAGGGCCCGGCAATCGTATTTTCAGGTTGGAGCGGAATCGGAGGGTGCGGCCGAAGGAGCCGCCCGCCGTTTTCCCCGCCGCCGGCGTCGGCGTTTGGGGGGGGCGGCGGCCGGCTCGGAAGGTTCCCCCCCTCCAGCCATCGCCTCTTGCCAGACGGTGATCAGCTGGCGGTCGCTGCCGGTGATTTCGCACCAGAGGGTGAACAGGTCGAGGGCTTCCGAGGTCATCGGATGCTGCAGAAAACGCCGCTCGCCGCGCTGCCCCCGGCCGCGGCGCAGGCGAAAGAAGCCGAGCAGCAACTCCCGGGCATGGTGCCGGATGCCGTGGGAGAGGTGAAAATAGCCGCAGTGCGGAGCCAGGATCAGGCCGGCGATCTGCACGATATCGGTGATCGTCACGTCCTTCTCGGTCGGCAGGGCGCGGGAGAAACGGGGAAGATAAAGCGCCGCCAAGGCGAAGGACTCATTGACCGGCGTGCCGGCGGCGGTGCGGGCATCGAGCCGCTCGAGCAGGTCGAAAGTCTCTTCGTCCCCCTCGAAGCCGGCCAGAAGATGAGGCAGCAGCCCCATCGAGCCGGCGCTGCGCAGCACACTCCCCGCCACTCGATGCCGAAACAGCTCCATCAGCTCTTCGCGGATGCGGGCGGGGGCTGCCTCGGCGATCAGCGGCCCGCGGGTATAGATCGCCTCGCGAGTGGCCGCGTCCAGGCTGAAGCCGAGACGGGCGGCAAACTCCAGAGCTCGCAGCATGCGCACCGGATCTTCGGTAAAGCGCACCAGCGGATCGCCGATGACCCGCAGCCGCTGCAAGGCCAGATCTTCCAGCCCGCCGACAAAGTCGACGATGGAAAAGTCGGCAATATCGTAGAACAGGGCGTTAATGGTGAAATCCCGGCGGAAGGCGTCCTGTTGGGGGGTGCCGAAGATATTTTCGGAAAACAGACGATGGTCTTCGGGATTCTCCGGCAGATCGTCGGCCTCCGCCAGCCGGCGGAAGGTGGCGACCTCCACCACTTTGTCACCGAAGCGCACGTGGGCCAGACGAAAGCGCCGCCCCACCAGAAAGCAGTTGCGAAACAGCTTTTTCACCTGATTGGGGGTGGCATCGGTGCCGACGTCGAAGTCCTTGGGGGTGCGTCCGAGGAGCAGATCGCGTACCCCGCCCCCTACCAGATAGGCCTTGAAGCCGCTCCGGTGCAGACGATAGAGCACCTTGAGGGTGTCCGGATCGATCTGTTGACGGGAAATGGAGTGCTCGGCGCGAGGAAGAATGACCGGGGGAGTTTCAGGGATGGTGGGTTGATAGCTCATTAATGACTGCTGGTGAGGAATTTCGCCGCTCGCGCGGCAGATCTGCCATGTCTACCACAGACGCGGCAAAAATGGAAGAAAGGAGTTGCCCTCTCCGGTGATATTGAATTTGCCGGCGCCAGGGGCTACAGTGAGGCGCGTTCGAGGAGCACCCCTGACGGAGATAATCATGACCGACCCTATTGCTGCTGCGCCTAATCTGCTGGTTGTCCTCGGCGCCACCGCCTCCGGCAAGACTCGCCTGGCCGTGGCCCTGGCCCGCCGGCTCGGCGGTGAGATCGTCTCCGCCGACTCCCGCCAGGTCTTCCGGGGGATGGACCTCGGCACCGGCAAAGATTTGCAGGAGTACGGGGAGGTGCCCCACCACCTGATCGACATCCTCGAGCCGGGCGAGCCGTTCAGCGTCTTCACCTTCCAGCGCCGCTGTTTCCAAGTCTTTGCCGATATTCACCGTGGTGGGCGGTTGCCGCTCCTGGTCGGCGGCACCGGCATGTATCTCGATGCCGTGCTGCGCGGCTACCGCCTGGTCGAGGTCCCGGTCAATCCGACCCTGCGGGCGGAACTCGCCGCCTTGCCTCTGGAGGCGCTACAGCAGCGGCTGCGGCAACTGCGGCCGCAGCAGCACAACGTCACCGACCTGCAGGAGAGAGAGCGCCTGCTGCGGGCCATCGAGATCGCCGAAGGGGAGCGGGGAGCGACGGGCGACCTCCCCCCCTTGCCCGAACTTCGCCCCCTGATCTTCGGCCTGCGCTGGGAGCGGAGCGAACTGCGCCGGCGCATCGACGCCCGCCTGCACGAGCGCCTCGCCCAGGGGCTGACCGAAGAGGTTGGTCGCCTGCACGAACAGGGGGTCCCCTGGGAAACCCTCGAAGGATACGGCCTGGAATACCGCTTCATCGCCCAGCATCTGCAGGGGAAACTCAACCGCAACGATATGGTCCAGAAACTGGCCAGTGCCATTCACGGCTTCGCCCGGCGGCAGGAGACCTGGTTTCGCCGGATGGAGCGCCAGGGGACCAGAATCCACTGGCTCGAGGGGGCGGGGGAGGCGGAGCGGGAGGCGCTGCGGATCTGGGGAGTGCCCTGAGTCAAGGCTCCTGGCGGAGCCGCAGGAAGGAAGCAAACCGCGGGATCCCCGAGTGGTGCAAGCCGTAATGCTTGAAAGTGACGAGAGCGCCGACGGCCGGTGGCGCTTCCCGCAGCGGATCGGAGAAGCCGGTGCCGAGGCGGAACCGTGTCCCATCAGGGAGCTCCACCAGCAGGGCGCCCAGGCGGCCATCATTTCTCCCCTGGCCGGGGAGGTGGGCAACGACCACCGCCTCGGCATCCTGGTAGCTTTTGACTTTCAGGACGTCCCGGCTTCGCCCGATGGTATAGAGCGAGCCGGGTCGTCGTAGCATCAGCCCCTCGCCCCCCTCCCCTTCGATCCTCGCCAGCGCCTCCTGCAGGTGCGCCTCGCCGGTCACCGGCCAGTGTTCGACGACCCAGGCGTGCGCAGCCGGATGGGCTGCGAACCAGGCCGTGGCGACCTGCAGCCGCTGCTCGAAGCCCCCCAGGGCGGCCGGGACGTCGAAGACGGCGAACTTCAGCTCCAGCCAGCCGGCGTGCGCTTCCTGGCGACGGACGATGCTCGCGGTTTTTTCAAAGGTATTGCGTCCGCCCCAGATCTCCCCCTCCAGGGGAAACGGGGGAAAGTTGGCCGTAAAGGCGGGGGGAGGATGCAACGGCGTCCCAGTTTTGGAGTACAGCCGGCGGCCGTCCCAGTAACCCCGGACGCCATCGAGCTTTTCGCTCGCCAGCCAGCCGGAAACCTCCATGCCGCGCTCGTAGAC
>JACZKF010000582.1 GCA_014860175.1 Desulfuromonadales bacterium
CCCGTGGGCAGGCCTCGGCACAGCGCCGGCAGGAGGTGCGAGAGAGGCGGCCACGAAGACAGCGCCCCGGGTCAAGACGCGGGGCGGGGTCAGGTGCCAGGAGGTCGCGGGTGACAGCCGCCGTCCACATTTATGCCCAGCCTTTTTCGATCTGGACAAAGGCGTCGGTCAGTAGCGCCAGGCGATGGTAGAAGCCGGTCTGCGCCCCGTGCTGGATCGCCTCGGCGAAGGGGCGGATCCATTGGCCGAGGTGGTGCTCGAGAAATTTCTTTTTCAGTCGCAGTATCTGCTGCAAACCCTCCATATCAGCGCTGCGCCTGGCTTCGTTTTCCCGAAAAATCAGCAGATAGAGAAACTCCAGCTCGGCGGCCACATGATCGGGAGCCTCACGGAACTCGTCGGCGAGGGCAAAACCCGCCGTCTGGTAGAGGGCCGCCACCGCCATGGTCGATTCCCCCATGATGATCTTCTCCCCCTCCAGCCAGACCGAGCCATACGGCTTGGCCAATATTTCGAAGGGGCCGAGAAACAGGCGGGAGTAGTCGAGAAGCAGCTCTTCTTTGGTCTCGGCGGCAAAAGCCTGGTCAAGAACGACGGCCTGCTCGGCCAGTGTCAGGTCGATCAAGGGGGCCGCCGCGATCAGGGAGGCGAAAACCCCCTCCTCCCCAAGTTCCGCCCCTGGTTGGTAGTAACAGGCGGCAAGCAGGCGGGCGAAATCCTCGCGGGCCAGGCCTCGTTTCAATTCCTCTGCATCCATGTTGGTTTCCTGCCGGAGTAAACGGGAGGCGGAAAAGCCCGCCTCCCGGCATTCCTGTATCTAAATCAACTTCTGGGACCATATTTACGGATGTAGTAGACGTTCGGCTCGGTCCCGGCCGCTTCCTGCAGGCGCAACGCCTTATGCTGCTTCAGCAGTTGGGCAATCGGGGCGCCGGCATCGGCCTGGTCGCCGAAAACGCGTGCTTGGGCCGGGCAGGCGGCAACGCAGGCCGGCTGCATGCCGTTGCTGGTTCGATGGTGACAGAGAATGCATTTTTCCACCACTCCCGCCCGGCGGATCGCCTTGTAGTCGCCCGACTCATAGGCGTTCATGTGGGGGACCAATGTGCCCGCCTTGGTCCCCGTCTCGGCGCCGGAAGCGGTGCACCCCTTGATCAGTTCGCTCTGATCGGTCCACTGGGGCTGGGTATCGCGTCCTTCAAAATTGAAGCTGATGACGCTGTAGGTCTCTCCGCTCAAGCTCTTTTCATCGAGCTGTTCGGCGCTGTAGGGGCAAGACATCTGGCAGGCGCGGCAGCCGATGCAGCGCTCCTGGTTGTGCAGCGTGGTCCCATCCTCCGCCTTAAACATCGCCTTCGGCGTCACCGGGCAGTTCTCAACGCAAGGGGCATTCGTACAATGGTTGCACAGCACAGGCAAGGTGGTGTGCCTGATATCGGGAAAAGTCCCTTCGGTCTTGTTCAGCAGGTCGCTCCAGTTGTAGCTCTGCCCATTGGCACGGGGGCGGGTATTGTTCTCGCCCTTACAGGCGACGGTGCAACAGCCGCAGCCGACGCACTTCTGCAGGTCGATGACCATTCCGTAGTTCGGCATCTATCGTCTCCTTATCCGGTCTCTGAATTAAACTTTCTCGATCCTGACCCCAGTGAAGCCGCCGTTGCGGGCGGTGGAGCCGCTCAGGCGGTCGTAATCGTCGACCAGCAACTCGTTGTTGTTGCCGCCCCGGGGCTGGGACTTGGCGTAATCAGCGGCAGCGACGCGGCCGTAGGCCCAGTGCCCCTGGCCGAAGCATTTGGCGACGGTCCCCGAACGCACCCCTTCCCATGTCTTGAGGGTGGTGACGATCGAGCCGGTGGTGGAGGAGACCTTGACCGTATCACCGCTCTTGAGCCCCAGGCGGGCGGCATCGGCCGGGTTCATTTTCAGCACGTCGCCCCACGACTCGTCACCGATATCTGCCTTCTTGAATTCCTGGTACCAGGTCGCGTTCTGGGACCGACCCTCCCGGTTGAGGCGAGATTTGTAGTCGATGAAATCGAAGGGGTACTCACTGGTACTGCCGTGGCGTTTGGGTGGCTCGTAATGGGGGACGAAGGCCAGCTCTCCCTTGGCGACATAGCCGCAGCCGGCCAGGATGTCGTCAGGAGTGCTCTTGTGCTTGTCGGCGAATTCGGTGAGCGCCTTTTTCAAGGTTTCGCTGTAGAACTCGAATTTTTTGGTCTCCGTCTTGAACTTGCCCCAGTTCTTTTTGTAGGCATATCTCTCGGTGTTGTAGACCCCCTTGGTCCGGAAGTCCGTCCAGCTTTCGATCTTGTCCCCTTTGAGCGGCTCCTTGGGCATCCAGATCGGGGCGCTGGAGATTCTGGCGGTGATTTCATTGAACTCAGCGGCGTTGGTCGGCTTCTTGCCGGTTTCGGGGTCCTCGAAGCTGGCGTAATAGTCGTAAAGGTTGGGAAAGCCTTTGGCCTTGAGCTTCTCGGCCAACAGCCAGACCACCTCGGTCTCTTCGGTCTTGACGTCCCAAAGAATCTTGCATACCGGCTGCTGGATGGAGGCATGGGCATGCAGGTTGGCCATGTTGGTGATGACCGAGAGCTTCTCCGTCGGCGCGAAGGTCGCCGGCAACACCACGTCGGCAAACTGGGTCATCTCCGAGGGGTTGGTGACCATGTGGACGAAAAAGGGGACCTTTGCCATCGCCTGGTCCCAACGGTGGGCACCGCTGCAGGAGAAGTTGAAGTTGGTCCAGGAGCTCAAGATCACCTTGATCGCCCCGGGGTCCTTGAGCATGCCGTTGGCGACGTTGTTGGTGACCACCCCGGTCTTGCCGGGGCCGCCCATGATCGCCGGCATATCCTTGGCGCCGCGGCCGTCGATCTTCTTCTCCTTGCCGAATTTCTTGGCCATCTCGTCCAGGTAGGCGTCCACCTTGGGATACTCGCCGGTGGGGGCTTTGTTGCTCTGCAGGGTGCCGCCGGGGGCATCGATGGAGCCGACCAGGCCGTTGAGGGCGTGCACCGCCATCGAGGCATAGGTCCCCCGGGGGTTCATGCCGACGCCGGGGCCCATCCATACCGCGGTGGCCGGGGCGGCTTCCCCCATGGCGCGGGCGACGCGGACAATCTGCCCGGCCGGGATGAGGGTCTCCTTCTCGGCCCAGGCGGGGGTGGCATCCTTCAGGGCGATGTTCCACCACTTGACCAGGCCGTGCGTCTCCTTCTCCTCGAAGGCCGCTTCATCGACCGTCTGCCCGGCGACGAAGAGGTTCTTGCCAGCCTTGAAGTCGCCGACGAACTCCCGGTTCCACACGCCTTCGGTGAGGATCACATGGGCAAGGGCGGCGGCCAGCGCCCCATCGGTACCCGGCTTGAGGGGGAGCCACTCGTGGGCCTTGGCGGCGGAGGTGGAGAAGCGTGGATCGATGGTGACCACCGTGCCGCGGTCGAGGATGTCGCCGAACTTGCCAATGGTGTTAGGGACCTGGCGGTTGGAGGAGAGGGGATCGCACCCCCAGACGACGAGACATCGGGTTTTGGCCAGATCGTAGTCGCGATAGCCGAAGAATCCCTGGGTGTAGCCGGGGCCCATCTTCTCCGCCTCGGCGCAGATGGCGCTATGGGAGATGGAGTTGGGGGAGCCGAAAATCTTCGGTACCGTGCCGTAGAGCAGAGCCTGGTCGGTGGGCGAGTAGCGGCCGCGCATATAGAGCAGCTTGTGCGGTTCGTTATTGGTGCGCAGCTCGATCATCTTATCAGCGACCAGGTCGAGGGCCTCGTCCCAGCTGATCGGGACGAACTTCGGATCGACGCCGCGCCCCTTGGCCGGGTTGGTCCGCTTCATCGGCACCTTGATCCGGTCCGGATCGTAGGTCTGCTGGATGATCAAGTGACCGCGGACGCAGCAGTACCCGTTATTGGCTTTGCTGAGCTGGTTGCCGCGCACCTGCACCGCCCGCCCGTTCTGCACGAACACCTCGATGGGACACCAGGCGGTGCACCCCTGGCAGGTGCTCGCCAGCCACTCGCCTTTGGCGGGCTGCTTGGGGAGCGCCTTCGCCTCGGTCATGGCGCTGGTGACCGGCTTGCGCCCGGCGCAGCCGGCGACCAGTGCGCCGCCGCCGGCGACCGCCGAGGCCTGCAGAAAACTTCTTCGCGTCAGTTTCATCTTTTGCCTCCCTTTGGAAATCCCTGCTTCCAGGGTTTATCGCTGCATTTGCACATGGATAACCACTCCTCCAGCTGAGCAATCTGCATGCCAAAGAGTAAGGCATCAGAAATACAAAGCTTTTTGAAGATGGAGCGGTGAGGTGGTGTTACCAGCAAAGCACCGACGAGCGATTTTGAGAGAAAAAGACCTGTTGACCCGAGTAGTTGGGGAGATCTGCATACAGTGCTACCGAACGGTAGCACCATCGCCGGGGTCTGTGGGAGGGGTCAGGGCAAGGAACTATTTCGGACCAAGACCGACAGGGGGGTCGGGTGAGAAGAGATGGAAGAGAGGCCTTGACTGTATCCGCCTATGCGGATATGGTCTTGGGTATGCAAAGGGGTCTTTCCCCTACAGAAGGAGATTCATAATGAAACAAAGTAAAATGTCGGGAATCAGTTTCTTTGAGCGGAATTTGACGCTGTGGGTCATCCTCTGCATGATCGCGGGGGTTCTGATCGGGAAATTCCTCCCCGCCATCCCGGCGGCGCTGGCCAAACTTGAATATGCGCAGGTCTCCATCCCCATCGCGGTTCTGATCTGGCTGATGATCTACCCGATGATGATGAAGGTTGATTTTGCCAGCATCAAAAACGTCGGCAAAAGCCCGACCGGGCTTTATCTCACCTGGGTCGTCAACTGGCTGATCAAGCCTTTCACCATGTTCGGTATCGCCGCGTTTTTTTTCTACGTGGTCTTCAAGGCACTGATTCCGCCTGAATTGGCGAAGGACTATCTTGCCGGGGCCGTGCTGTTGGGGGCCGCACCATGCACGGCCATGGTCTTTGTCTGGAGTCATCTGACCAAGGGCAACCCCGCCTACACCGTGGTGCAGGTGGCCACCAACGATCTGATCATCCTCATCGCCTTTACGCCAATTGTGGCGTTGCTGCTGGGCGTGGGTGGTATCGCCATTCCCTGGAACACCCTGCTGTTGTCGGTCTTTCTGTTTGTGGTTATTCCGCTCGCTGGCGGCATAACGACCCGAAACCTGGTGATCAAAAATAAAGGGGAGGAGTATTTCACCAAATCGTTCATCCCCAAATTCAACAACGTCACCATCGGTGGACTCTTATTGACTCTCGTCCTTATTTTCTCCTTCCAGGGGGATGTCATCCTCAGCAATCCCCTGCACATCCTTTTGATTGCCATCCCGCTGACCATTCAGACCTTTTTCATCTTTTTCGTTGCCTATCTGGGCAGTAAAAAACTGCGACTGTCCCATGATATTGCCGCACCGGCTGGCATGATCGGCGCTTCCAATTTTTTCGAACTGGCGGTTGCCGTTGCGATCACCTTGTTTGGCGCCTCTTCACCGGCGGTTTTGGTAACCATTGTCGGTGTACTGGTCGAGGTCCCGCTGATGCTTTTCCTAGTCAAAATCGCCAATCGGACGACGTCCTGGTTTCCGGCCAGACCGGGCATCGAAACGACCTGAATCGGTGTTCGCTTTCTTCAAAGGAGAGATGTCATGTTCAACCGCCTGATTGCCGCGACAGATCTTTCTCCCGCCTCCTTTGCCGTGGTGAGTTGCCTTGCGGGGCTGAAAGCCTACGGTGCCAAGCACTGCCTGCTGCTGCAATGCCTCAGTTTCCAGGAGGCGGCGTCGACGGCCTTGGCGTACCACACGGAGCCGCTCGAAGGGATGCTCATTGAGCAAAAGACTATCCTGGAAAAAGAAGGCTTTACGGTTGAAGCCAGAACTGTGGTCGGGGCGCCTAGACAGGAGGTCGTCCGGATCGCGGCCGAGGAAGATACGCCCTGATCGTGGTCGGGGCGCAAGGGGCCTCTCTGGTTAAAGAAAAGCTGCTCGGCGGAGTCGCCTATGGCATCATCAACAAATCAACGAAACCGGTTCTGGTGGTGCCGGTCGAACAGAGGCCGGGGGAGGGCAATGCATGCAGGGTGACCCGTTGCAGCTTTAGCGAAAACATCTTGTTCGCCACCGATTTCTCGAAGATGGCCGACAACGCGTTCACCTATGTCGAACGGTTGGTGGCGGGCGGCGCCCGAAAGGTCACCCTGGTTCACGTCCAGGACCAGACCAGGCTGGAGCCACATCTGAAGGCGCGACTGGAGGAATTCAACGAACATGACCGGGGCCGACTCGAACTCCTGAAACAGGTCCTGCTGAAGAAAGGCACCCCGCAGATCGACACCGAAGTCTGCTATGGCGTTCCCTTCGAAGAAATCACCCGCCTGATCCGGGAGCGCAACGCGCAGCTGGTGGTCATGGGCACCCAAGGGCGCGGCTTCGTCCGAGAGCTCTTTTTGGGCAGTGTCAGTCACCATGTAGTGCGCCATTCGGTCGCGCCGGTGTTGCTGATCCCAGCTGTTCGTTAGGGGGACGCATCATGGCGTGATTCTTCTGTGCATCGCATGAAACAGGAACGTTCCATGAACACGGCAGGCTGTTTGCGTACCTGGCAAAAAGGAATCTCAAATGTCGCAAGATTTTATGACCAATCCTCCCAGAAATCTTTTCTTTACCGGCAAGGGTGGCGTGGGAAAGACCACCACCTCGGCGGCAACCGCTATCGCCTTGGCCGATAGCGGCAAGCGAGTGCTGCTGGTCAGCACCGACCCTGCTTCGAATCTTGACGAGGTGCTGGGGTTGCCCCTGTGCGCCAAGCCGGCCCAGGTACCGGGCGTTTGCGGCCTCTTTGCCTCGAATGTCGATCCGGTAGAGGCTGCCGCCGCCTACCGGGAACAGATGGTTGGCCCCTATCGCGGCCTACTCCCGGAGGCCGCCCTGCGCAGCATGGAAGAACAGCTCTCCGGCGCTTGCACCGTGGAGATCGCCGCCTTTAACGAGTTCGCGACGCTCATGGGAAATCCGTCCGCGGTAGAGGAATTCGACCACATCATTTTCGACACCGCCCCCACTGGCCACACCCTGCGCCTGCTCTCGCTGCCGGCCGCCTGGAGCGACTTCATCGATACCAATGTCGGCGGCACCTCGTGTCTGGGCCCGCTGGCCGGTTTGAAGGCCCAGCATCTGCTATATGAAAATACCCGTCGCTCCTTGGGCAATGCCACGCAGACTCTGGTGGTGGTGGTCAGCCGCCCGGATGAGGCTCCGCTGGCCGAAGCGGCTCGCGCCTCGGCTGAACTGAAGGAATTGGGGGTGGCCAATCAGCATCTGGTGATCAACGGCATTCTTCAGCTGACGGATACCGGTGATCGGGTAGCCGTTGCCCTGCGAGAGCGGAACAGGAAGGCGCTGGCCGAAATACCGCAGGCGCTGACCCTGCTGCCGCGTACGGAACTGCCGCTGCGTGGCACCGAGTTGGTCGGCATCGCGGCGCTACGCACCTTCTTCTCGCCGGAAAGCAGCGTGCCCGCAACCGCAAACGCTGCAATATCCACCCCACTGCCTGCCCCATTGGACAACCTTCTCGACCTGCTGGCAGCCATGCCGGGTGGGGTGATTATGACCATGGGCAAAGGGGGCGTAGGTAAAACCACCCTGGCGGTGAATATTGCCACCGCCCTGACCGCAAGAAGCAAAAAAGTGCACCTGACGACCACTGATCCGGCTGCGCACGTCGCTCTGACCCTCGGTGAAGCGCCGCAGAGGATGCAGGTCAGCCGGATCGATCCGGAAGCTGAAACGCAAGCCTATCGCAACGAAGTTCTCGCTACCGTCGGTGCCAGTCTGGACGATGAAGCACGGGCTCTGATGGATGAAGACCTGCGCTCACCCTGTACGGAAGAAATCGCCGTTTTCCGGGCCTTTGCCAAAATTGTCGACCAGGGGACCGACCGCTTTGTGGTCATCGATACCGCCCCGACCGGTCACACCTTGCTGCTCCTCGATGCCTCCGAGTCGTACCATCGTGAGGTGTCGCGCTCCATGAGCGACATACCGGAGGCGGTGCGCCAACTCCTGCCACGGCTGCGAGACCCGGTATTCACCAAGGTTTTTCTGGTGACCCTGCCGGAAGCGACGCCGGTCCATGAGGCCCAGGCGCTCCAGGCGGATCTGCGACGGGCCGGGATCGAACCGGCGGGCTGGATCGTCAACCAGAGCCTGGCGCCGCTGGCGGTCACTGACCCGGTCCTGTCACAACGGCGGGTACGGGAATTCCGCTATATCGAGGAGGTGGTCCGTCAGGGGCTGCCGACGGTCCTCATCCCCTGGCGGGCTGAACCGACCAGGGGATGACAAGCCGCCTTCACCCCACAAACAACAAACCCAAGAGGAGACTTTTTATGAAAATCGAAATCTACGACCCCGCCATGTGCTGCTCGACCGGAGTCTGCGGCCCGAGCGTCGACCCCGAGTTGGTCAGAATCCAGGAAGCGCTGCGCCAGATCCAGAAACAGGCATCGACTGCTCAGGTGAATCGTTACAGCCTCTCCGCCGACCCGCAGGCCTTTGTCGCCAACCCTGTGGTAGGCGAGCTGCTGAAAAACGAGGGACCGCAGTGCCTGCCGCTGGTCATGGTGGACGGGACCGTCATCAGCAAGGGACGCTATCCGGGGGATGAAGAACTGGCGATGTTTTTGCGACAGGCGGGGATGGAAGTGGTGCTCGGCCAGAAACAGAAGTCCGGCTGTGGTTGCAAGCCGGGCTGCTGCTGATCGCCCCGGCATTGCCGGGGCCAAACTACCCGGAGAGTTTCTCCCAGAGGTTCTTGCGCGAAATGCCGAGGCGGCGGGCGGCCTCGGTGCGGTTTCCCCCCTCTTCGTCCAGCACCCGCTTGATAAAGCGGCTCTCGAAGTCATGGATAGCCTCCCGCAAAGGGAGATCGGTGCGGAAACATTGGATGACCTCACTGCCCGGCTCTCCCATTCGGCGAATTTCGTTGGGGAGACGCCCCGGGGTGACCTCGTCACCCACCGAGAGAACCTGCAGCCGCTCGATCAGATTCTCCAGCTCCCGCACGTTGCCAGGGAAGGGATAGCGCTGGAGGATATCCAGTGCCTCGGGAGAACAGCGGATCGGAGGACGGTCGTGGACGGACGCGAACCTGTCGACGAAGTGAGCTACCAGCAACGGTATATCCTCGCGCCGTTCGCGAAGGGGCGGCAGGGTGAGGGGGATGACGTTCAGCCGGTAGAAGAAATCCTCGCGGAGGGCGCCGGTGGCGCGCAACTCCTCCAGATCCCGGTGGGTGGCGGCGATTAGCCGGAAATCGGCGGCGATGGGGGTCTCGCCGCCGAGCCGGCGGATGTGGTGGTCCTGCAGCACCCGCAAAAGCTTGACCTGCATGGCCGGACTGATCTCTCCGATCTCATCGAGAAAAAGGGTGCCGCCGTGTGCCTGTTCCAGGTAGCCGCGCCGCAAACGTTCAGCGCCGGTGAAGGCCCCCTTTTCGAAACCAAAGAGCTCGGATTCGAGAAGGCTCTCCGGAATCGCTCCGCAGTTTACCTTCACCAGCGGTTGGGCGCGGCGGGGGCTGTGCCGGTGAATGAAGTCAGCGGCCAACTCCTTGCCGGTGCCACTCTCCCCCAGGATCAACACGGTGGCACCGGTGCCGGCCACGTTCTCCGCCGTGGCCAGGAAACGCCGCAGGGCCGGGCTGCGCCCGATCATCCCCGAGGCGGGGAAAAGCTCCCGGAATTTCTGATTCTCCCGCTCCACCTGGCGCAGGTGCAGCAGCCGGGAGAGCTTCAGGAAGAGCAGTTCCATCCGAAACGGCTTGGCCAGATAGTCGTGGGCTCCTTTGCGCATCGCCTCCACCGCCGCCTCCACCGTCGCCTGTCCGGTCATGAGCAGTACCGGACACTGGGGCTGGCGCTGCTGGAGCAGGTCGAGCAGCACCAGCCCGTCCACATCGGGGAGGCGGATGTCGATCAGGGCCACCGTGAATTCGGTGGTCGCCAGCGCATCGGCAGCCTGCTGCCCGTTCTCCGCCGCCACCACCTCATATCCCCGGTCGACAAGCGCTTCGGCCACCATCTCCCGGTGCACCGGATCATCCTCGACGAGCAGAATCGGATCAGTCATGAGCGCTCTCCAGCGGGAGTTTCAGGGTGAAAACGGCGCCACCTTCACCGCCGGGGCGGAACTCGAGGCTGCCGCCGTGCGCCTCGGCAATGGTGCGGGAGATGGCAAGCCCCATTCCCGACCCCTTCCCCGGCTCCTTGGTGGTGAAAAAAGTCTCGAAAAGCCGATCGAGCAGTTCTGGTGGAATCCCCGGTCCGTTGTCGGCAACGGTCAGGCAGTACCAGCGGCCGTCATCATGGGCCTGCAGCTCCACCCGGCCGGCCGCCCCGGCCGCATCGGCACCGTTCAGAATCAGGTTGAGCACGACCTGGTGGATCTTGTCGCGATCGAGGCGGACGCCGGTCGGCGGGCAGAGGTCTTTCGCCTCGAAGCGGCAGCCACGATCCTTCATCGCCATCTTGGCGAACAGGGCCAGGTCCTGGAAGAACTCGCGGCTGTGGACCGTCTCCATCTCCATGGCGCCGGCGCGCGAAAGATCGAGCAACTGACCGACAATGCGACCGATCCGCTCGACGCTCTGCTCCACCAGACGCACATAGCGCTGCACCGGTGCCCCCCCCTTTTGTTCAATATGGTAGAGGGCTCCCTGGATCCCCGCCAGGGGGTTGTTCACCTCATGGGCCACCCCGGAAACGATCTTGCCGACCGTGGTCAGCCGTTCGTTCTCCAACATGCGTTGGACGGAGGCCTCCCGTTCCACCTCACTGCGGCGCAACCGCTCCAGCATCCGACTGAAACTGGTCTGCAGCAGACCGATTTCGTCTCGGCGACCACTCGGCGGCAGCTCCGGCAGGGCGTTTTCGTTGACCTGCTCCATGCGGCGGGCGAGGGTGGTCAGCGGCCCGGAAAGCCCCCTCCCGACCAGGTAGAAGACACACAGGGCTCCGAGGGAGAAAATGCCGGCGAAGAGGATGATCTGCCCGGCAAGAAGGGCCAGCTCGCGGTAGAGCGGCTCCATGGAAACTCCGACCCGGAGGCAACCCCAGCGTTTTCCCGCGATCGCCAGCGGGACCGCCAGGTCGCAGGCCCTCTGGTCTTCAAAGGTCAGCACCCGATCGAGGAAACCGGCCGACGCCAGGGCACTGCGGGTGAGCGGGTCGGAGTAGATCTTGCCGTATTCGGAGAAGCGGTTGTGAGCCAAGACCCTCCCTTCCCCGTCAAGAACCATGGCATACAGGGGGTTCAGCTGCTGGTTGGCCATGATGTCGGCGATGAAATTGTCGAGCAGCCCCCCTTCACTGATGATGCCGAGCTCCTCGTAGAGAAGGGCGTTGATGATCGGAATCGCCATGGCCGAGACCAGGATCTCCCCTTTTTGCAGCAGCCGCTCGTGCAGCAGGTCCCGCTCCCGGTTCCAGCTCCAGATCTCCCACAGGGAAGTAAAAGAGGCGGTGAGCAGAACCGCCACCACCATGAAGCGGACCCGCAGGCTGATAAAGGGGAGAACTAGTGGCATTTGATGCCGCACCCCTCGGGAATTGCGTTCATCATCCGCAGGATCGGGGCATAGTCCTCCTCCGTTGCGGTCACGAACCCATTGCGAAACTCCGGGTCCCAGCTCTTCATCCGCTGCCGCTGCACCGGGTCCTTGGGGTCAATGGACAGCAGAGCCTGCTTGATGGCAGAGATCAACTCCGGCGGCGCGTCGCGGCGGACGACGATCGGCACCGAGGGGATCGGGGCAGAGACGGCGAGATAGCGCAACCCCTGCTCCTTGTGCCGGTAGGCAACCACGTCCTTTACCGCGCCGGCGTCGACCCGCCCCTTGAGCACCGCCTTGGCCACGGCGTCATGGGAATCGAGATTGGTGTAGCTGCCGAAGTCGAACAGGGAAATCCCCTGACGGAAAAGAAGGTAGCGGGGGATCAGGTTGCCGGAAGTGGAGTGATAGCTGCTGAAGGCGAAACTCTTGCCGCGCAGATCGGCAATTTTTCTGATCGGACTGTCCTCGCGGACGATGATGATGCTGGTGTAGAACGGCTCCCCGTTCTCGTTCAGCGGCTTGAGTATCGGAATGGCGCCGAACCCCTGGTTGGCCTCGATATAGGTGACGTCCCCCAGGGAGGTCACCTGCGTTTGGCCGCTTTTCAGCAGACGCACCGCCTCGGTGTAGTCCCGGGAGAGCTTCAATTCGAACCGGTAGGGGGAGTTGGCCGTGAGAAAGTCCATCAGCGGCTGATACGACTGGTACATGATCATCGGGTTGTAGCGGGGGATGACGCCGAAATAGATCGTCGGCTTCTCCGCTTCGGCTGCGGTTGCGGCCGGCAACGCCAATAAAAAGACGGCAAGCAGCAGCAGTGGGACTTCCTTGCAGAGCTTGATCATTTTAATTCCCACCTCTTGACCTTATTCGCCTATGCGGATATATTAGCCCCATGAAGAAGACGGCGCAAATGTTTAAGGCACTGGCTGACGAAACCCGCCTGCGCATCATCGCCCTGCTCGCCGAGGGGGAGTTGTGCGTCTGCGACCTGATGGCCATTCTCGACCTGCCCCAGTCGACCGTCTCGCGCCACCTCGCCTATCTGCGCCACGCCGGCTGGGTCGACGACCGACGTCAGGGGATCTGGATGTACTATCGACTCAATGCCCGTGAGGAGCCGATCTTCCGCGACCTCCTGCTGCTGGTCCGAGCCCACCTGCCCACCGGCACCCAGGGAGAAAAAGACCGCCAGGCGCTGGCGGGCCTCCGGGCCGAGAGAAAACCCGACTGCGGGCAACCTGAGAATACGATACTGGAAATGGGAGATTAAAGTGAAGAAGAAAGTCCTGTTCCTCTGCACCGGCAACTCCTGCCGCAGCCAGATGGCCGACGGCATCGTCAATCACGATTTTTCCGACCGTCTCGAAGCTTTCTCCGCCGGCACCGAACCGCACGGGCTCAACCCGAAGGCGGTACAGGTGATGGCCGAGATCGGCATCGACATCAGTGGCAACAGCTCGGACCATCTCAGCAAATACGACGGCGAGTCGTTCGATTATGTCATCACCTTGTGCGGCGACGCCAACGAGAAGTGCCCCCTCTTCTTCGGCGGGGTGAAGCGGCTGCACATGGGGTTCGACGATCCTCCCAAGGCGCGTGGGACGGAAGAGGAGGTCATGAACGTCTACCGCCGGGTGCGCGATGAGATCCGCCGGCAGATGCGGGAGTTTTTCGAGGCAGAAGAAAGCGGGAAATGATGGAAGAGTTCGAGCTGAGAGATACCGAGTTCATCGAACTCAATGATCTGCTGAAAGTGACCGGCCTCTGCCCCAGCGGCGGGGTGGCCAAGGCAGTGATCGCGGAGGGTCTGGTCAAGGTCGACGGCGAGGTGGAGCTTCGCAAGCGTTGCAAGATACGCCAAGGGCAGCACGTCGAGTTTGAAGGCCAGGAAATCACCGTCGTCTGAACGGTGCAGGCGCGTCCGTAAATAACAGGAGCCATGATGGGCAAAATGAATGTCGACGCTGGAATGCCGATCGCTCTCACCCTGGAGCCGGGGAGCTACTACCGGTGCACCTGCGGAAAATCGGCCAACCTCCCCTTTTGTGATGAATCGCACGGGGGTGATGAGCATCCACTGCGGTTCGAGGTTCTCGAGCGGCAGCGTGTCTACCTGTGCAGCTGTGGCAAAACCGGCAATGCCCCCTATTGCGACGGCAGCTGCGGCGTCGCTTTAGCCGATCGCACCTAACCTGCCCTGCGTGCCCCGGCCGTCCCGGCCCCTATGGCGGGGTGCGAAAAGCGGCGGCAAAATTGCCATTGACGCCACCGGACTTCTGCGGTAATTGAGGGAGCCCCGGCCAGGCCCGGGGCTTTCCCCTTCAGGAGGTCCGTCATGTCCCGAATCCCCGAACAGCTCGACCAGGTGAGCATCGTGTGCAAGGCCAACATCTACTTCGATGGCCGGGTAGTCAGCCATACCATCCACTTCCCCGATGCCAGCAAAAAGACCCTCGGTCTGATCTATCCCGGCAGCTACTCCTTCACCACTGCCGCGGCCGAACGGATGGAGATCGTCGCCGGCAACTGCCGGGCCAGGGTCGCCGGCGCCGCCGATTGGACGACCTATGCCGCCGGAGACCTCTTCGACGTCCCCGCCAATGCCTCCTTCGAAATCGCCGTCGAGCAGGGTATCGCCGAATACCTCTGCTCTTTTGCCGACCAGGGGTGATTGCCGGAACGATGACTCGGCAGCGGAGTCGGGTTCCTTTCTTGCCCCGAATTTGCGGCTTCGTCTATAC
>JACZKF010000583.1 GCA_014860175.1 Desulfuromonadales bacterium
TGGGCGGGGCGACGGAATTAAGTACAGCTCCCCAGGTCTGTTAAACTGTTTGCTGGTATGTTCTGGCCCTCAGGGAGGTGACTTTGACGAATTCAGAAAATTCCCATTTTTTTCTCGACCCGCAATACTACGATGCGGTGATCTTCGATCTCGACGGGGTGATCACTCGCACCGCTTCCGTCCATGCCGCCGCCTGGAAGCGGCTGTTCGATGATTACCTGCAGCAGAGGGGGGAGCGCTCGGGCGACGAGTTCTCCCCTTTTGAGATCGAGACCGACTATCGCCTCTATGTCGATGGCATCCCCCGCTACGAAGGGGTACGGAAATTCCTGGCGTCGCGGGAGATTGTCCTCCCCTGGGGGAGTCCGGACAATGCACCGGGGATGGAGACCGTCTGCGGCCTGGGAAATCGGAAAAATGAGTATTTCCAGAAGCATCTGAAAGAAAACGGGGTGGAGGTCTACCCGGGAACCGTCGACCTGCTTTTTCGCCTGCGCGAGGCTGGGGTGCGCCGAGGGGTGATTTCCGCCAGCCGCAACTGCCAGGCGGTTCTGCAGGCCGCCGGACTGGAAGAACTGTTCGAGGCCCGGGTCGACGGGGTGGTCGCCGAGGAGCTGCAGCTGCCGGGCAAGCCGGCCCCCGATGTCTTTCTCGAGGCGGCGCGGCGGCTCGAAGCCCGCCCAGCCCGCAGCGTCATTGTCGAGGATGCGTTGGCCGGCGTCGAGGCCGGGGCGGCGGGGCAGTTCGCCTGCGTCATCGGCGTCGATCGTACCGGCCACGGCAGCGATCTGCGGCAAAGCGGGGCCGATGTGGTGGTCGCCGATCTGGCGCAGGTCTCGATGCCGCTGCAGCAGCAGCCGGCCGAGGGGCTGCCTCGGGTGCTCGACCGGCTGCCGGAGTTGACGCTCCGGCTGGCCGGCCGCCAACCAGCGGTGTTTCTCGACTACGACGGTGTTTTGACCCCCATCGTCCCCCGGCCGGAGCAGGCGGTGATCACCCCGGCCATGCGTCAGGCCGTGCGCACCCTGGCCGAGCGCTGCCCGGTGGCGGTGGTCAGCGGTCGCGATCTGCCGGATGTGCGGCAGATGGTGGGGATCGAAGAGATTGTCTACGCCGGCAGCCACGGCTTCGATATCGCCGGGCCGGCCGGCGCTCATCTGGAATACGCCCAGGGGGTCGATTATCTCCCTCGACTCGAACAGGCGCAGGCGCAGTTGACCGAGCGCCTGGCGCCGTTGACCAACGCCCGGCTGGAGCGCAAGCGCTTTGCCGTTGCCATCCATTTCCGGGAGGTGGCGCCGGAGCAGGTCGCCGCCGTCGAGAAGGCCGTGGACGAGGTTCTCGCCGCCGTCGGCGGTTTGCGCAAAACCGGCGGCAAGAAAATCTTCGAGCTGCGTCCGGATATCGATTGGGACAAAGGGAAGGCGGTGCAGTTTCTGCTGGAGCGCCTCGGTCTCGACCGGCCGGAGATCATGCCGATCTATCTCGGCGATGACCTCACCGATGAGGACGCCTTCTGCGGTCTGCAAGGACGCGGGCTCGGCCTGCTGGTGCGCGACGAACCGCGCCCCACCTGCGCCGTCTACGCTTTCGAGGGGTCTGGCGAAGTGGAGCGGTTTCTGGTCGGCCTTGCCGCGCGGCTGGAAGGAGAGGGGAGATGAATGGCTGGAGCCTGCGCTATGAGGAGTTTGACCCGGCGCAGGAAGCGCTGCGCGAGGCGCTGTGCACCCTGGGCAATGGCTATTTCGCCACCCGCGGCGCCGCCCCGGAAGCGTCGGCCGACGATGTCCACTATCCGGGGACCTATCTGGCCGGCGGCTACAATCGTCTGCGTACCGATCTCGCCGGTCGGACGGTGGAAAACGAGGACCTGGTCAATTTCCCCAACTGGCTGCCGTTGAGCTTTCGTTTCCAAGGGGGCGAATGGTTCGACCTGCGCCGGGTGGAGCTCCTCGCCTACGGTCAGGAACTCGATATCCGCCGCGGGGTGCTGCAGCGCCAACTGCGGTTCCGTGATCAGCAGGGGCGGGTGGTGGCGCTGCGCCAGCGGCGTCTGGTCCATCAGGCAAACCCCCACCTGGCGGCCCTCGAAACGACCCTGACGGCGGAGAACTGGTCGGGGCCCCTTGAGGTGCGCTCGGCCCTCGATGGCCGGGTGGTCAATGACGGGGTGCGCCGCTACCGCTCTTTGGCCAACCGCCATCTGCAGCCACTGGAGGCGGTCGAAGCCGAAGGGGGAATACTGTTGCTGCGGATGCGCACCTGCCAGTCGCGCCTGGAGATGGTGCAGGCTGCCCGCACCCGGATATTCCAAGGTGCCAGGGAGGTTGTTGCCCTGCCGCAGCAACAGTGTGAGCCGGGGTATGCGGCCCAGCTGTTTCTCCTCGAACTGGCCCAGGGGGAAGAGCTTCGGCTGGAAAAAGTGGTGGCGCTGTTCACCAGCCGCGACCGCGCCATGGCCGAGGCTGGCCTCGAGGCCCGGCAAGCGGCGGCCGCCGCCCCTGGTTTCGGCGACCTGCTGGCGAGCCACACCCTGGCCTGGCAGCAGTTGTGGCGCCGGTTCAGCATCGACCTGGAAGCCGACGGGAAAGCCGAGGTCGGCGAAGCGCTGACCATTTTGCGGCTGCACATCTTTCATCTGCTGCAGACCGTCTCCATGCACAGCATCGACCTCGATGTCGGCGTCCCCTCCCGTGGCTGGCACGGCGAAGCCTATCGGGGGCATGTCTTCTGGGACGAGCTGTACATCTTCCCTCTGCTCAATTTGCGGGTGCCGGAAATCACTCGCACCCTGCTCACCTACCGGGCCCGGCGCCTCGGACAGGCGCGGGCCAACGCCCGGGCCGCCGGTTTCCGCGGGGCGATGTACCCCTGGCAGAGCGGCAGCAATGGGCGTGAGGAGAGTCAGGTGCTTCATCTCAACCCCGAATCGGGGCGCTGGCTCCCCGATCGCACCCATTTGCAGCGCCATGTCAACGCCGCCATCGCCTACAACATCTGGCAGTACTTCCAGGTAACCCACGACCGCGAGTTTCTCTATTTTCACGGGGCGGAGATGATTCTGGAGATCGCCCGCTTCTGGGCCAGCCTCGCCACTTGGAGCGAGGCCGAGCAGCGTTTCGAGATCCGCGGGGTGATGGGGCCGGACGAATACCACGATGCCCTCCCCGGTTCGGAGGAAGGGGGATTGGCCAACAACGCCTACACCAACGTGATGGCGGTCTGGGTTCTGCGCACCGCCTTGGAAGTGCTGGCGATCCTCCCCCGGGACCGCCGCCGCGACCTGTGCGAGACGCTGGCCCTGCAGCCGGAGGAGACCGCCCTTTGGGAGAAGATCAGCCGCCGGATGCGGCTATGCTTTCATGCCGACGGGATCATCAGCCAGTTCGAGGGGTATGGCGATCTGGAAGAGTTCGACTGGGAAACCTACAGGCAGAAACATGGTCCGGTGATGCGCCTCGACCGCATCCTCGAAGCCGAAGGGGACACCCCCAACCGCTACCAGGTCTCCAAACAGGCAGACGTGCTGATGCTCTTCTACCTCTTCTCCGCCGAGGAGTTGCAGGAGCTGTTCGAACGGCTCGACTACCCCTTCGAATACCGGACCATCCCGCGCAACATCGAATACTATCTGCAGCGCACTTCCCACGGCTCCACCTTGAGCCAGATCGTGCACGCCTGGGTCCTCGCCCGCGCCGACCGCGACCAGGCCTGGGAGCTTTTCTGCACCGCCCTGAACAGCGACATCAGCGATATCCAGGGGGGAACCACTCCGGAAGGGATTCATCTGGGCGCCATGGCCGGGACCGTCGATCTGGTGCAGCGCTGCTTCACCGGGTTGGAGATCCGCGGCGACCTGCTGCGCTTCAACCCTTGCCTCCCCCGCGACCTGAGCCGTCTCGAGCTGCATATCCGTTATCGCGGCCAATCGCTGGTGGTCACCGTTACCCGCGAGCGTTTCACCATCCACTGTCTGCAGTGTGGGGCCAAGCCGATCCGCATCGGTTTCCGGGACCAGAGCTGCGACCTGCATGGAGGGGAAACAAGGGAGTTTATCTGCCGCAGCGAGACCGCTGGCAGCTGACGGTCACCACCAAACGAGAAGAAACCGCGTCTTTACTGAACGCGGTTTCTTCTGTCGTCTCCCGGGGGTTCCTCAAAAGCTTCCCCCCGATCCTCAGACCCTAGGTCGACGTACCAGTCCGACCACCAGAGAGACGACAAACAGAATGACGAATAACCAGAACAGGAACTGCGCGATGGAAGCCGCGCCTGATGCGATGCCGCCAAAACCGAAAATAGCGGCGATGATGGCTATCACGAAAAATCCTAGAGCCCAAGATAACATGATCTCTCACCTCCTTGCGGTAGTTGAGCCTGACTTGGTTCAGATTCACTTTACCCTATCCTGGCCGGCTGTCAAACCAGCAAAAAACAAAAGAAAATTGATATCCTAATTTTTCTTTCATCATTATGAGTGCAGATTTCATCCGCTCTGGACAGGGGCAGAATCCGGGATATTCTGAACACTATGGAGGAGACAGCGGTGGCACTTTCGGCCGGTAGATGTCTCCTCGCAAGGTCCGGGAGAAGTGAGGGAGAAGGGAGTAAAAGCGATGGAAAGATCAGCCCTGGTCATCTGGACGGTCATCGTCTTTTGTTGGGCACTTCCCTGGATTTCTGCTGCCGAATTGCCACCGGGTGAGAAGACCTTTCAGCGCACTGATCAGCTGGTCGGCCTGGAAGTCCGAGGGCCCCAGGGAGAAAAAATCGGCGTCATTCGCGACCTCATTATCGACCTGACGGACGGCAGTGTCACTTTTGCCGCCCTCTCCGTCGGTGGCATTCTCGGATTGGGAGACAAGATCCATATCGTCCCCTGGAAAGCCTTGACCGCCAGTCCACAGGTGGACTTTCTCTCCCTCGCTGCCGACCGGGAGAAGATGGCCGGGGAGCCGAAGCGCAGCGCCGAGATGACCGATGACGAGTACTACCGTGAGGTTTACCTTTTTTACGGAGTAACCCCCAGCCAGCGGCCAGCCGCCGGCAAACCTGAACGCCGGTGAGGTGGTCCACTTCACCTTGAGCCTTAAGAAAGGAGTTTCCCATGATGCTCAAAAAAATGTTGATCATAGCTCTCGCCTGTGTGCCGATGCTCACCCTGGTCGGGTGCGAACGGGAAGGGCCGATGGAGAGGACCGGAGAAAGGGTGGACCGGGCGGTGGAAAGGGCTGGGGATAAAGCCGAGGATGCCACCGACCGCCGCTAGATACAGATAGAAACAAAAAAAAGAAACAAAAAAAGCTCCCGGTTTTATCGGGAGCTTTTTGCTTGCGGGACAGGGCTGATCAGTGACGGGTGGTGAATTCATCCACTTGCTTTTCCGCCTCTTCCCGACTCTTTCCATATTTTTCCTGGACTTTGCCGACCAGTTTGTCCCGATCCCCCTCGATCCGCTGGATGTCGTCATCGGTCAGTTTGCCCCAGCGGGATTTGATCGAACCTTTCAACTGCATCCATTTCCCTTTGAGCTCGTCTTTATTCATTTTTTCCTCCTTTCCTGCGACCAGCTTTATTATACCACAAACAATCTAAGTGTCCGAACGCTCGCCATTTTCCGCCATTCCGGAAGAATCTGGGAGCTGCCGCGATCTTGACTTCCATCAAGGTGCGGCTGGAAAATGGTTGTTACCATGCCTGCCATGAAGACTTCAGCCTCATCCATCCAGGCCAAACCTCTGAGCGCCGGGGAACGCAAGGACCTCAAGGTTCTGGCCCTGTTCACCGCCGTCTGGTGCCGGGCCCAGCATGGCGGTGAAAAGAGACCGTTGGACACCGAATCCGTCGGGATGACCGAAGCAGGGGTGGAGAAGTACCGCTATTGCCCGCAGTGCCGGGAGTTCCTCGCCTATGCCATGATCCGCCGGGTCAAGTGCCCTCTCGAGCCGAAGCCGACCTGCAAGCACTGCCAGGTGCACTGCTATCGTCCCGGGCACCGCGAGCAGGTGCGGCAGATTATGCGCTTCTCCGGCAAACACCTGATCCTGCGGGGTCGGCTCGACCTGCTGTGGCATTACTTTTTTTGAGACGACTAAGCCGACACCGGTCGGAAGGAGAGCGAAATGATCCGTGAGATCGTGAGAATCGATGAAGAGAAATGCGACGGCTGCGGACTGTGTGTGCCTGCCTGTGCCGAGGGGGCCATCCGGATAATCGACGGCAAGGCCCGACTCATCGCCGATAACCTGTGTGACGGTCTGGGCGCCTGCCTTGGCCATTGCCCCAAGGACGCCATCCTGGTCGAGCAGCGTGACGCCGAAGAGTTCGACGAGGAGGCGGTGGAGCAGCATCTGCAGGCCGAGGGGAAGCCCCCCCTGCAGGCCTCCCATGCTCCCCCGGCGGCGGGCGGCTGCCCTTCGGCGCGGGTGATGAGCTTTGACCAGCCGCAACCGCCGGCCGGCGGTTGCCCCTCGGCCCGGGTGATGACTTCCGAGCGGCCCGCGGCGGCCGAGACCGAGCCGGCCGAGCGGCGCTCTTCCGAACTTCGCCAATGGCCGGTGCAGATGCATCTGGTGCCGCCGACCGCCCCCTTTTTGCGCCAGGCCGATCTGTTGCTGGCCGCCGACTGCGTCGCTTTCGCCCACGCCGAGTTCCACCGGGAGCTGCTGCGCGACAAGGCGCTGCTCATCGGCTGCCCCAAGCTCGATGACGGTCGGGCTTACCTGGAGAAACTCACGGCTATCCTGGCGCACAACGACATCCGCAGCCTCACCGTCGCCCACATGGAAGTGCCGTGCTGCTCGGGGCTGATCCAGATTGCCCGCCAGGCGGTGGCCGCCAGCGGCAAGGAGGTGCCGATGCAGACGGTGCGGGTGGGTGTTGGGGGGGAAAT
>JACZKF010000584.1 GCA_014860175.1 Desulfuromonadales bacterium
GGATACGGGGGGGGAGGGGCGGCCCGGGTCCTGCCGGTGCTGATCCATGGCGACGCCGCCTTCGCCGGCCAGGGAATGGTGGCCGAGACCCTGAACCTGTCGCAACTGGAGGGGTACGGCACCGGCGGCACGGTGCATATCGTGCTCAACAACCAGATCGGTTTTACGACCACCCCCGAAGATTCCCGCTCCACCCGCTATGCTACCGATGTGGCCAAGATGCTGTCGGTACCGATTTTCCACGTCCATGGCGAAGACTCCGAAGCGGTCCTGCATGTTGCCGGTCTGGCCCTCGACTATCGGCAGACCTTTGCCCGCGACGTGATCATCGAGGTGATCTGCTACCGTCGTCAGGGGCACAACGAAGGGGACGAGCCGTATTTCACCCAGCCGCTGATGTACGACAAGATCAAAGGGCGCCCAGCGGTCAGCGAGATCTTCGCCGAGCGTCTGCAGGAGGAGGGGGTAGTCGATGCCGGCCAGGTGGCGACTCTGACCGCCGACATCGAGGCAAGATTGGAACAGGCCCATGGCGAGCAGCAGGAGCTGATCGATGTGGTCGGCTTTACCGGCAAGTGGAGCCGGATCGAGCGGCAATGGCGGCCGGCGCCGGTAGCGACCGGGCTCCCCGCAGCCACTCTGCGCTCCCTGGGGGAACAGCTCACCACCCTCCCTGAGGGGTTCACCCCGCATGCGAAAATCGACCGCTTCCTCCAGCGTCGACGTCAGGCGGTGCACCAGGGGGAGGGGATCGACTGGTCGACCGGCGAGGCGCTCGCTTTCGCCAGCTTGCTGGCCGAAGGGGTCTCGGTCCGGCTAAGCGGCCAGGACAGCCGGCGTGGCACCTTCAGCCAGCGCCACGCCGCCCTGTTTGATCCCCTCACCGGGGAGCCTTATTCCCCTCTGGCCGCCGTAGCCAGGCAGGGGGCGGCCTGGCGGGTCTATGACAGCATGCTCTCCGAGGCGGCCGTCCTGGGGTTCGAGTACGGCTATTCGCTGGAGACCCCGTTCAGTCTCACCATCTGGGAAGCGCAGTTCGGCGATTTCGTCAACGGTGCCCAGGTGATCATCGACCAGTTCCTGGTCTCCGGCGAAACCAAGTGGGATCGGGTCAGCGGCCTCACCCTGTTTTTGCCGCACGGCTATGAAGGGCAGGGGCCGGAGCATTCCAGCGGCCGCCTCGAGCGCTTTTTGCAGCTCGCCGCCGACAACAACATCCAGATCGTCAACCCCTCGACCCCGGCTCAATTCTTCCACCTGCTGCGGCGGCAGGCCAGACAGCCCTTTCGCCGGCCGCTGATCGTCTTCACCCCCAAGGCGCTGCTGCGCCACCCGCGCTGCGTCTCCTCTGTGGAGGAATTGACCACCGGAGGCTTTCAGGAGGTTCTTCCGTTGCCGCCGAAAGAGCCGTCGCAGCTGCATTCGGTGCTGCTGTGCAGCGGCAAGATCTACTACGATCTGCTGGAAAAAGTGGAGCAGGCAGAAGGGGCCGGGATCGCGCTGCTGCGCCTGGAGCAGCTCTATCCGTTGCGTACCGACTTGCTGCAGGAGGCGTTGCGCCCCTTCGCCGACGCCAAGCGCTTCGTCTGGGTCCAGGAAGAGCCGCGCAATGCCGGCGCCTGGGGCTTTTTGCATGAGCAGTTGGCCGGTATCCTGAATCAGCCGCTGCAGTATGTCGGCCGCGATGAGGCCGCCTCACCGGCGGTCGGTTCGCACCGGCTGCACCAGAAAGAGCAGGAAGAAATCATTCGCCAGGCGATTTCGCCGGCCGGATCCTGAAGCGAAGTTTTTATCTGGAGAGTGGGTGATCTATGGAGATAAAAGTTCCGGAAGTGGGCGAATCGGTGTTCGAGGCCACCGTCGGCAAATGGCACAAGAGGGGTGGGGAAGCGGTTCAGAAGGGGGATCTGCTGTGCGAGCTGGAAACCGACAAAATCACCCTGGAGCTCAATGCAGAGGTGGCCGGCACGTTGTCGATCCAGGTGAACGAAGGGGAGACGGTAAAAATCGGTTCAATCATCGGTCGGATCGAAGAGGGGGGTGAGGCGAAAACAGAGCCCCCAACGCCGGTAGCCGAGATGCAGCAAAAACAGGAGAGCACCCCTCCTCGCCGCGAGAAGCCTGAGCCGAGGCGCCCGCCAGAGCCTCCCCGCCCGCCGGAAGCTGAACCGGTCCCGCGAGCGCCCCTACCGGTTTCTCCGCCGAGCGGTGAGGCGGCGGGTGGCCGGCCGGTCAGCCGGCAGCGGATGTCACCGATCCGTCGGCGGATCGCCGAGCGTCTGGTGCAGGCGCGCCAGCAGACGGCGATGCTCACCACTTTCAATGAGGCCGACCTGTCGCGGGTGCAGGAGCTGCGGCGGCAGCATCGGGAGAGTTTCCGCAAGAAACATGGAGTCGACCTCGGCCTGATGTCGTTTTTCGTCAAAGCCTGCGTCGAGGCGCTGAAAGAGTACCCGGAAGTCAACGCCCGCATCGAGGGGGAGGAGATCGTCTACCATCACTATTATGATGTCGGGATTGCCGTCGGGGCCGAGAAGGGGCTGGTGGTGCCGGTCCTGCGCGATGCCGAAACCCTGAATTTCGCCGAGATCGAGCAGAAAATTGCCGAACTGGTGCAGAAGATCCAGGAGAACAAGCTGGGCCTGGCCGATCTGGAAGGGGGGACCTTCACCATCACCAACGGCGGAGTCTATGGTTCGCTCCTCAGTACCCCGATCCTCAACCCACCGCAAAGCGCCGTCCTCGGCATGCATGCCATTCAGGAACGGCCCGTGGTCCGGGAGGGGGCGATCGCCATCCGGCCGATGATGTATCTCGCCCTCTCCTATGACCACCGTCTGGTCGACGGTCGCCAGGCGGTCGGGTTCCTCAAACTGGTCAAGACCTACGTGGAGCAGCCGGAAGAGATGCTGCTGGAGCTCTGAGCCGGCAAGCCGCAGCGCCGGATCAGGTCTCCCCGGCGATCGGATGATCGGTATGCGGCCCGTGGGAAAACTCGAGCACCTCTTCGATCAGGACGGTGATCCGGGTCTCGGTCTGCGGCAGCCCCGGCTCCTCCATCTCGGGAGAGTAGCCGTCGAGGATCCCCACCTGCGCGGTCTGCTCGACCCGGCAGAGCAACTGGTAGCCGGCGCCGGTAGACGGGTCGATGATCGCCACCGCCAGCCGCGGCACTTCGGCGATATTCTCCATCGTCTTGTGGCAGAACCACGCTTCGAAGGCCAGGTGCTGCGGGTCGAGGATCTGCAGACCGCTGGCGGAAGCCAGGTGCGGGCGCGATCGCTGGTCAGCCGAGGCGACGTAGGCGTAATTGATGTCTTCGATGAACTTCTTCATTTTGTCGGAGATCATTGTCGACCTTTCGTGATCATTTGGCTATCCATCAAGGCTTCCAGATAGCGTTCGGCCTTCAGGGCCGCCATACAGCCGGAGCCGGCAGCGGTAACCGCCTGCCGGAAGTGCGGGTCCTGCACGTCGCCAGCGGCAAAAACGCCGGGGACGCTGGTTTCGGTAATATTGCTGGTGATCAGGTACCCCTCGCTGTCCATCTCCAGTTGCCCGTGAAACAACCCGGTGTTGGGGGTGTGGCCGATGGCGATGAAGACGCCGTCACAGGCAAAATCCTCCTCTTCTCCGGAATCGAGGCGCTGCAGCCGGACGCCGGTGACGCCGCGTTCGTCCTCGAGGATGGCCGATATCCGGGTGCTCCAGCGGAAACCGATGGCGGGGTGAGCCCTGGCCCGTTGCTGCAAAGTGGGGGTGGCGCGCAGATGGTCCCGGCGATGGACCACCGTCACCTTGCTGGCAAAGCGGGTGAGGAAGACCGCCTCCTCGATGGCGGTGTCGCCGCCGCCGACCACCACCACCTCCCGGTCGCGGTAAAAGAAGGCGTCGCAGGTGGCGCAGACCGAAACCCCCCGGCCGTACAGCCGCCACTCGTTGGCCAGCCCGAGCATTTTCGGGGAGGCGCCGGTGGCGATGATCAGCGTCTGGCCACGAAAGAG
>JACZKF010000585.1 GCA_014860175.1 Desulfuromonadales bacterium
TGCATGATCAATACGTCCTCTGCCTCCAGCGAAAACCAGCGAGGCAGGCGCTGGCTTCCGCGCATCACCTCCACCACCGCCAGATCGGGTCGCTTCGACCAGATCAGCTCCTCCAGTTTTTTCCCGATCACCGCGGAACCCTCGGTGACGCTCACCTCGGTGAGATATTCCCGGACATTTTCCTCCACCACCGCCGCGCCGGCCAAGGCGGGGAGCCATCGGCGACCGATGGTCAGCAGATAGAAGGCGCTGGCGGCAAAAATCACCGCCGCCGGCACTGTGAAGTCGAAAAAACCGAGCCCCTCGCCGGAATTGTGGCGGTAGAAGTCGCTGATCAGAATATTGCTGCGGGTGCCGATCAAGGTCCATTGCCCCCCCAGCAGCGAGCCGTAGGCGGCAAACAGCAGATAGCGGGACGGCGACAAGTTGCGCTCTCGGCAGATGGTCAGGATCAGGGGGAGAAAGACCAGAACGGTGGTGGTGTCGTTGACGAACATGGAGAAGACGGTGGTCACCGTCAGAATGGTCAACTGCAGGAAGATCTCCCGCCCGGCGGCAGCCCGAAACAGCCGCAACCCGACCCACTCGGCGGCGCCGGTACGCACCAGCGCCCCGCCGAAGACGAACATGGCGGTGATCATGACCACCGCCGGGCTGCCGAAACCGGCAAACGCCAACTGATAGTCGAGGATCCCCTGCCAGCGCCCCTCTCCCCGGGGCCAGGGGAGAACCAGGGCGAGCAGAACCAGCATGGCAGTCAGTTCGTAGGGGAACTTCTGGGTCCAGAAAAAGTAGACCGCGGTGGCCAGAATCAGCCCCAAGGCCAGATACTCGGCCATCGGCTTGCCTCATCAGCAGAAATAGAGATAGTTTACGGCCCCGGCAGAGAAGCGCTACCGTTAAACAAAAAAAACGACAAAAAAGCTTGCCGATTTCTTTTTACCTGTTAGCATTATCGGAATCTAATTTACCTTCTGGCGGAGGTGACGATGAAGAACTTGAGCGTCTACCTGTTTTTCTTCATTGCTTTGACCGTGGCCGGCCTGGCCGCCTCGGCCGATCGGGCCGAGAAAGCTGAACTCGCCGCGGGCGGCTCCCCTGCCTTGGCGACCTCCTCGCGGTAACCGGCCCCCTTGCCCCTGCCCGATATTGGCTTCTATTCCACCTCGAATTTGTAACCGACACCATAGACCGAGTGAACCAGTTCCTCCCCCGGGGCGACGGCGGCCAGCTTGCGCCGCAGCTTTTTGATGTGGCTGTCGATGGTGCGGTCGCTGACGACCCGCCCATCGGGGTAGATACGATCCATCAGCTGCTCCCGCGAGAAAAGATTCCCGGGGTGGGCAGCCAGCTGATGCAGCAGTTTGAACTCGACCGCCGTCAGGTCGAGATCACGCCCCCGCAAAGTGGCCCGAAAAGATGTCTCGTCGAGAGACAGAGCCGAGTTGGGCGGCTCCGAAATGCCGCCGGTGCGGCGCAGCACCGCTTTGACGCGAGCGACCACCTCCCGCGGGCTGAACGGCTTGCAGATGTAGTCGTCGGCTCCGAGCTCCAGGCCGAGCAGCCGATCGATCTCCTCCACCCGGGCGGTGATCATGATGATCGGCACGCTGGAGAAGGTACGGATCTGCCGGCAGATTTCCAGCCCGCCGCGCCCCGGAAGCAACAGATCAAGGAGCACCAGGTCGGGGGCATGGGTCCGCACCCAGGGGACGACGGCCAGCCCATCGGCCAGGATTTCGGGTAAAAACCCATCCTGTCGCAGGTAGTCGGCCAGCAGCTCGGCCAATTTCGGCTCATCTTCGACCACCAGTACCTTGTCGTTCATCGCCCCTCCTCGGCCAGCGGCAATCCAACTTCCAGCCACAACCCGCCCAGAGGTGAGGGGTGGGCCTGCAGACTGCCTCCGTGCGCCTCGACAATGTTGCGGCAGATGGCCAGGCCGAGGCCGGCCCCTCCGGTAGTCCGGCGGCGCGAGCTGTCGACCCGGTAGAAGCGCTCGAACAGTTTTTCCAGCTCCGCGGCTGGCACCCCCGGGGCGCTGTCGCGAAGATGCACCCTCGCCTCCCCCTTGCGCCTCTCCAGCAGCACCTCGATCCGCCCCCCCAGGTCGGTGTACTTCAGGGAATTGTCGAGCAGATTGACGAACAGTTGGCGAAGCCGCTCGCCATCGGCAAAGAGCTCTACCGCCTTGGTTGGGATCTGGGTCTGCAGAACGAGTCCGCGGCGGTCCATTTCGGACGAAAACCCTTCGAGCACGTCGGTCAGCAGTTCGGTCAGGTTGATCTGCTCCTTGCGGTAGGTGAGCGCACCCAGATCCGACAGGGCGAGTTGATGCAGGTCGTCCACCAGATGCCCCAGGTGCATGACTTCGGCATGGAGGGAGCGGATCGCCGCCGGTGTCGCCTGGCGAACTCCGTCCTGCAGGGATTCGATCTCCCCCCGCAGGACCGCCAGCGGGGTGCGAAGTTCGTGGGAGATATCAGCGACCCACTGCCGGCGGGCCTGCTCGTTCTTCTCCAGCGTCAACGCCAGGACGTTGAAGTCCCGGGCGAGTTGCCCCAGCTCATCGGGCGATTGGGCCGGTACGCGAGTAGCATAACGGCCGGCCGCCAGATTATGGGTCGCTTCGGCCAGGGCTCGCACCGGGCGCAGCAAGCGACTGGCAAGGGGGTAGGCGAGCCCGGCGGAGATCAGGAAGATGAACGCCGCCACCAGGGCCATGGCCAGCTTTTGCTGCTCGACAAAGCGCAGCTGATGGATATCGGTGAGCTCCTGGCGCGCCTGCAGTCCAAGATAGCCGACCACCTCGCCATCGACCCGCAAGGGGCGCAGAACCACATCCCCAGCCGGGCTCTGGGAGCCGAAAAGGGGGTGGCGCTGGCCATCGAGCAGCACCAGGCGCCGCATCTGCCCCAACGGCGGGCGACCGCCGGAGCGGCCACTCCCGATCCGCCCCTCGCCCCGGGGGGGAACCGACCCGGGCTCATCCAACCTCTCGTTGAACATTCGCCGCAGCGATCTGCCGGGGTCGGGAAGGAGGAATTCCCACCCACCCCCCTCGGTATAGGAGCGCTCCAGTTCGGTGGCCAAGGCCTCAAACCGCTCCTGTTCGACCGTGTTGACGTAACGAAGAAAGCCTCGGTCGACGCTCCACTGCAGCAGAAAGAACATGCAGAGAACGACGGCGGCGGTGGCCCCCAGAAGGGCGAGGAGAAGGCGATAGCGGATGCTCATGGGCGAGGGCCTCTAAGAAAAGTCCCCTTCTACCTATCACACCTGCCGGCCGAACTGGAGAGCCTTTTTCATCTCTGGGTGCAATTTCCTTTTTTCCTGCACATTTCTTCCCTATTCGCCAGGCATTCTCGCTTTTAACAAGACGACCCGACACAGCTGCCGGA
>JACZKF010000586.1 GCA_014860175.1 Desulfuromonadales bacterium
GACTACTACGACAAGGCGGGGCTGACCGCCCCCCTGCAGGCCCTCGGCTTTCACCTGGCCGGCTACGGCTGCACCACCTGCATCGGCAACTCCGGGCCGCTGCCGGCGGAGATCTCCGCCGCCGTCCAGCAGGGGCTGGTGGTCGCCTCGGTCCTGTCCGGGAACCGCAACTTCGAGGGGCGGATCAACCCCGAGGTGCGGGCCAACTACTTGATGTCGCCGCCGCTGGTGGTCGCCTTCGCCCTGGCCGGGCGGATCGACATCGACCTGCAAAGCGAGCCGCTCGGCACCGATCGGCAGGGGCGGCCGGTCTTCCTGCACGAACTCTGGCCGAGCCGGGAGGAGATCGAGCAGGTCGTCGCATCCGCCATCGACACCGAAATGTTCCAGCGCACCTATGCCGCCATCTATCGGGGGGACACGCGCTGGCAGGAGCTGGCGCTGCAGGAGAGCGGCCGCGGCCGCTTCCCCTGGCATCCGGCATCGACCTACATCCGGCAGCCGACCTTCTTCCAGGGGATGGCGCGGGAGGCGCCGGCGCAGATCGAGGAGATCGGCGGCGCCCGGGTGCTGGCGGTCTTCGGCGACAGCGTCACCACCGATCACGTCTCCCCGGCCGGCAGCATCAAAGACGATTCGCCGGCCGGCCACTACCTGGTCGGCCAGGGGATCGCGGCGGCCGACTTCAACTCTTACGGTTCGCGCCGCGGCAACCACGAAGTGATGGTGCGCGGCACCTTCGCCAACGTGCGGATCCGCAACCGGCTGGTGCCCGGGGTCGAGGGGGGGTACACCCGCTATCTCCCCACCGGGGAGACGATGAGCATCTACGAGGCGGCGGTCCGCTACGGGGAGGACGGCACCCCCCTGGCCATCCTGGCCGGCAAGGAGTACGGCTCCGGCTCGAGCCGCGATTGGGCGGCAAAGGGGCCGCAATTGCAGGGGGTGCGGCTGGTGATCGCCGAGAGCTACGAACGGATCCACCGCTCCAACCTGATCGGCATGGGGATTTTACCGCTGCAGTTTCGCTCCGGCGACTCGATCGATTCTCTGGGGCTCACCGGCGAGGAGCGGCTCGACCTGCAGGGGCTGACCGCCTGCTTCGCCGGCGACGGGGGGGACAGGAGGCGGGTGCGGGTCAAGGCGACCCGCCCCGATGGCAGCACTCTGGAGTTTCCCGCCCTGGTGCGGGTCGACACCCAGCAGGAGGCGCTTTATTACCGCCACGGCGGCATTCTCCCCTTCGTGCTGCGCCAGCTGCTGGCCGGCCGCCAGCGGCCGGAGGCGATGGCCGGGGCGGTGGCCGCCACCTCCCAGCCGGCCCCCGAGCACACCCCCGGCGATGGCGAGGTGGAGGAGGGGTCAAAGGAGTCGTTCCCGGCCAGCGATCCGCCGGCCTATTGATCTGGGATCGGTCAAAGTGAGCGAGGAGTTTGCCGCCTCCGCAGTTCCTGCATGCCGAACAGCAGCACGGCCAGAACGAAGGGGAGCAGGAAGTAGATCCCCCGGTAAACCAGCAGGGCACTGAACAGCGCTGGCGGCGGAAGTTGCGGCAGCAGCAGCAAAATGACCGCCTCGAACACCCCCAGACCGCCTGGCACATGGCTGAGCAGGACGGCAATCTGGGCCAGCAGATAGATCTGCAAAAACTGCGGCAGGGAAATATCGGCCGGCGGCAGCAGCAGGTAAAGGACGCTGGCGGTCAGCAGCCAGTCGCCCGCACTGATCACGATCTGCCCCACCGCCTGCCAG
>JACZKF010000587.1 GCA_014860175.1 Desulfuromonadales bacterium
GTCTGGCTGCCGGCGAGGCCAACCCCTTCAGCGCCCGCCCCCTGACCCAGCTCCATGGCCACCGCCTGCTGGTGGTCAACCCGCCGCCGCTGCCGCTGACCGAAGCAGAGCTCGACCGGATCTACACCCCCCCCTTCACCCGCCTGCCGCATCCGTCCTACCGGGCGCCGATTCCCGCCTTCGAGCAGATCCGCTTTTCCCTGACCACCCATCGCGGCTGTTTCGGCGGCTGCGCTTTTTGCGCCATCACCCAACACCAGGGAAAATTCATTCAGTCCCGTTCGGAAGCGTCGGTCCTGGCCGAAGTGGCGCGGCTGGTCGAGCATCCTGACTTTCGCGGCACCATCACCGATGTCGGCGGTCCGACCGCCAACATGTACGGGTTGGACTGCGGCAACCCCGCCGCCCGCCAGCAGTGCCGCCGCGAGGGGTGCCTGTTCCCTCAACCGTGCCGCCACCTGCGCACCAGCGACGCCCGGGCGGTGCGGCTGCTGCGCAAGATCCGCCAGCACCGCGGCCTGCGCCACGTCTTCGTCGCTTCGGGGGTCCGGTATGACCTGCTGGAGCACCAGCAGGAGTATTTCGAGCAACTCCTCGCCCATCATGTCGGCGGGCTGCTCAAGGTGGCTCCGGAGGCGGTCTGCGAAGGGGTCACCCGGGTCATGCGCAAGCCGGCGGCGCCGGTGTTCGAAGCTTTCCTGCAGCAATTCCGGCAGGGGAGCCGCCGTCTCGGGCAGCGCCAGGCGGTGGTCCCCTACTTTATCGCCGGCCATCCCGGCTGCACCTTGTCGGATATGGTCGAGACCGCCCTCTTTCTCAAGCGGCACCACCTGCGGGTCGAACAGGTGCAGGCGTTCACCCCCACCCCCGGGACTCTGGCTACCTGCATCTACTACACCGGCAGCGATCCGTTCACCGGCGAAGCCGTGCACGTGCCGCGCACCCCGCGCGAACGGCGGCTGCAAAAGGCTTTGCTGCTGTGGCATCGGGAGGAGAGCCGGGAGGATGTTCTGGCCGCCCTGCGCGCCTGTGGTCGAGAGGCGCTGCGGGGGGTTCTGCTCGAGGAACCGGTTAAGGGAAGGGGGAATGAAGGGGGGCCGCCTCTCAAGGGCGGAGGGCGGAAGCCCCGCTAGTGTCCCGTGCGGTTAGTCCTTGCAGATAATTCTGAGCAATTTTGCCGGCTGGCAAGGCGCGTCGACGCAGGCCTAGCCAAAGCTAAGCCGAGGAGACGCAACGAAGCCAGACGGCAAAAGGGCCAGAATTAATGGATGGAATTAACCGCAGGGGACACTAGGCGGGCGGAGCCCCCACGGCAGGGGCGGAGGTCGGCCAGGCGGTCGCCCGGTTGCGCCCGTCCTGCTTTGCCCGATACAGGGAGCGGTCGGCGCGATCGAGCAGTTCGAAGATATCTCTGGCGTCATCGGGAAAGGCGGCGACGCCCAGGGAGATGGTCAGACTCCCCCCCGGCTGGCTCCTGCGCGCCCCGGGGAAGGCCGTCTCGGCAACACATTGGCGCAGCTTCTCCGCCGCCGCCAACGCCCCCCCCCGATCGGTTTTCGGCAGCAGGACGACAAATTCATCGCCACCGAAGCGCGACACCAGATCGATCCCCCGCGTGTTCTGCAGCAGCAGGTCGGCGACCATGCGCAGCGCCGTATCGCCGCACAGATGCCCATGGGTATCGTTGTAGCGCTTGAAATGATCCACGTCGACCATGATCAGGCTGAAATCCGAGGGGTAGCGGTGCGCCTGAGCCACTTCCCGTCTGAGGATTTCCTGAAAATAGCGGCGGTTGGCCAGCCTGGTCAATTCGTCCATATTGGACAGCTGGCGGGTGCTCTCGTACAGGCGGGCATTTTCCACGGCGATGGCGGTCTGATTGGCCATGACCTGCGACATCTTCAACTCCGTCTCCGAAAATCCTTGCGCCTGCTCCTTCAGCAGCAGCAAAACCCCGACCAGTCGCTTCTTTACCACCATCGGCGCACAGATCAGCGAGCCGCCCGGGAAACTTCCTCCCCGGTAACCGTAGCTCGGCTGATCGGCCGCCAGATCGGCGATGTAGACCACCTCCTGCATTTGCGCGGCTCTGCCGATGAACCCGCCATCGAGGCGCAAGCCGCAGCCGACCAAGGTTTTCTCCTCCATGCCGGCGGCCCGGCGCAACTCGAGTTCCTCCCCCCCGGGATGGTAGAGCAGCAGGGCCATCCCCTGACAGTGCAGGACCCCCCCCATCACCTCGACCATGCGGTCGAACAGCAGATTGATATCCAAGGTCGCCGTCATCGCCTGCGTCATCTGGAACAGCGCCGAAGTTTCGGCCAGGTGCGCACGCAATTCTTCATTGGCCTTTTCGATCAGGCGATTTTTCTCCTCCACAACCTCCTTGTAGCGGAGCTCTTCCTGGGCCCGCGTGAGGGCCTTCTCCTGGGCCAGGTTCTCGTCATGGATCAGTTCCAGTCGGGCCATCATCTGGTTGAAGGAGCTGGCGAGGCGCCCGAGGTCATTGTCGGCGATCTGCTCGACCCGGTAATCGAGGTCGCCTCGGCTGATGGCCTGGGTGGCATAGAGCAGCTCCTCGGCCGGAGCGGTCACCTGGCGCACCAGGCGATAATAGAGCAGGGCGCCGAGGACAAAGGCGACCAGGAAGATCAGCACCGCACGGCTCACCAGGGTATCGATCGTGCCGCCAATCTCGGTCATCGGAGCATCGGCCACCGACAGGACCAGGTCGGTCGTGCCCAGGGGAATGGCATGATAGTGATATTTATGCGGCACCACCCCGGCAACCGTGCGCACCAGAGGCTCCCCGCTGATCACCTGGGCCAGTTCCTCCTCGGTCAAGGGGAGTGGCGGAGGGGAATCGCTGCTGCTTACCAGCGGCTGGCCACTGAGGGAGAGGAGTGAAATGTTGGCCTGGAAACCGTCGGCCAACGAGTGCAGGAAACTGCGACCGATGGGGACCTGCAAGACGATGGTGTCGCGGAAGCCGGAGTTCAGCCTCGAGGCGACCGCGACCGCCAGGGAAGGGGTGGCGCCGAAATCGGTGGTGAACCGGAAGCGGGGCTCCCCGCTGCGCTGTGCCTGATCGAGAAGGGCACTTAGCGACTCGTAAGGGATCTGCCGCTGCACCGTCGGCGGATAGAAGGCGACGGTGATGCGCGATTCGTGCAAGGAGGCATAAAGCTGGTCTTGCAGAATGTCCGCCTGGGGGAGATGGCCTGCACCCCCCTGGAGGGCCTGCAGGTACTCCAGTATGCTGGCATAGTTGAGCAGCAGGAGTTCCTGCTTCTTGATCTCCCGGTAGGCGACGTTTTGCAGGCTCTGCAGCCGGTCTTCCACCGAGCGGCCAAGAAGATCGGAGACAAAGAGGATGGTCGCGGTGGTGGCGATCGATCCGACGGCAATCAGGATCAGCAGGAAAGGGAGAATCAGCTTTCGCCGCAAGGGCATGCGCTGAAGGTCAAAACGCCGGGAGTCTTTCATCCGTCTGCCGTTTTTCTCGCAAGCCCGTTTTCCCTCCACAGGCACAGGAAGACCATGACGATCTGCGGGTCAAACTGTGACCCGGCGTGCTTCTCGAGCTCCAGAAGGGCCTCCTCCTCGGTCAGCGCCTGACGGTAGGGGCGGTGGGAGATCATGGCGTCATAAGCGTCGGCTACCGCCAGGATCCTGGCTTCCAGCAGGATCGCTTCCCCCTGCAGGCGGTGCGGATAGCCGGAGCCGTCGTAGTGTTCGTGGTGCTGCTCGATGATCTCCCGCACCTCGCGCAAGAAGTGGATCGGCTCCAGAATGCGCACCCCGATGGAAGGGTGCTGGTGCAGGATCTCGATTTCGCTGGCCGACAGCTCTCCTGGCTTGTGCAAGAGCGCCGCATCGATGCCGATCTTGCCGATGTCGTGCAGGATGGCCGCCTGTTCGAGGCGCCGCAGCCCCATGTGCGGCAGCCCTGCCTGGCGGCCGATGGCCAGGCAGTAGCGGGTGACCCGCTCCGAATGGCCGCGGGTGTAGGCATCGCTCGCCTCGATGGTGGAAACCAGTGCCTGCACCGTGCTCAGGTATGTGGTCTGCTGTTCCTGGTAGAGGTGAGCATTATTGATCGCGACGCTGGCCTGGGCGGCAATGGTGGAGAGCAGTTCCAGATCTTCGGGTGTAAAAGGCAGGTTGTCGTGCCGGTTGGCCATGGTCAAGGTGCCGACCACCTCATCCTTGATCACCAGCGGCGCGCAGATGACCGTCTCCCGACTGAACCCCAGGCGGCTGATGCGGCTGAATTCCCGGCTTTCCGCTATGTTGCGGATCAACAACGGCTCATTTTTTTCCACCACCCAGTGGGAGACGCTGCCGGGACGCAGAGGGACTCTGGCCTGTTCATCGAACTCTTCCGGCAGCCCCAGGGCGGCTCCGATGCGCATGGTCCAGCTCTCTTTTTCCAGCAGCAGGATGTAGCCGATCCGGGCATCGAGCGCCTGCGTCGACCGGTGCAGTAACAGCCCGAACAGCTGGTCCAGATCCATGGTGGAGTTGATCGCCAGCCCCATTTTGTAAAGAGCCGAGAGCCGGCTGACCGCTTGGGCCAGGGTGGTGTTCTTGGCTTCCAGGTCGCTGGCCAGGTCGGCAATCTTATAATTGGCTTCCTCAATCTCGCCGATGCGCTCCTCCAGAGTGACGTTGAGGAATTCGATCTCCCGCAGACGCTCCTCCAGGGTGCTGTTCATGCTGCGCACTTCATCGTGATGAAGCAGCTTTTCCTGGGTGATGGCCATCTCCCGTTCGTGCTGGACCGTGGTCTCCATCAGATTCTTGAGCCGCCCGACCATGAGGTTGAACTTGCCTCCCAGTTGGGCCATCTCGGCGGAGCTGTCGATTTCGATCTTCGCCACCACGAAATCCCCCCGCTCCAGGCTTTCCATGCCACGCACCAGGCGACGGATCGGCGTATCGACGTAGTAAAGGATGAAACCGGTGATGGCCAGAACCAATACCGCCAGCGTGAGCGTCGAGTAAAGAAGGGCTGCCTCGCGCCCCTTGCGCTGCAGGGAGTGCAGTTCGCGCAGGGAGAGATGGACATTGAGGACGCCGAGAACCTGCGTCTCCGGTTCGTGACATCCGTAGCAGGGGGGGGCGTTGGCGATGGGGGCCATGGCACTGTGATACAGGCGAGAGGGGTGCGTATCGACAAAGGAAGTGCGTCCGGAGCGATAGGCGAGCAGTTCGGAGGCGCTGATCAGGTCCCCGATCTCCTCGGGATTGGCCGACATCAGGATACGGCCGGTCTCATCGAAAATCCGCACCGACTCAATGGTCGGTTCCTTGGAGATTTTCGCAAGGATGTTGGCCACTTCCGAGTTCTGCCCGTAAGCCATATTGGTGATGATGCTGCTGCGGATGGTGTCGCTGAGAATGCGGCTGTTCTGGAGGGTGATCTGGCCGATGATGGCTTCCTGCGTCTGCAGGTTGTGCCAGGCTGACAGGCCGATGGCCAGGCCGAGGATGAGGATCGTCAGGCAGACGATTTTAATTTTAAGGGAAATCACATCAAATGCCCCCCATTGACCCGCCCATTGTAGTCCCAAGCTGGCTGGCAAACAAGGGATTTATCTCCCTGCGGCCACCGCCCTTCCTTGACACCCCAGCCCCCCTTGCTTTAAGATGCCCTGCCTTGGGAAACCGGTAACCGGGCACACTGCCTGCCGGCTACCTGGCTCCTCCGGATGAGGCGACATGGGATTTTTGCTGACGGTCTTGGGGGTGGTTCTGGTGCTCGAAGGGGTTCCCTGGTTCCTCTCCCCCCGCGGAACGAAGAAACGCCTGCTAAAGATGCTGGTCATCCCGGATGCGGCGTTGCGCCTGGGCGGCTTGGCGGCGATGTTGGGCGGACTGCTGATGGTTTGGCTGGGACAGCGCTAGAGGGCGAAAAAAATTGACTTTAAGCACCAGATATGATTGATATGGACCCGGTTTTTCAGGCGGCTTCGGCACCATCCGAAGCGTTGTGCCTGGATGATTTTTCCTTTGATCTTTCCCCCGAACAGATCGCCCAGCATCCGCCGCCTTGTCGCGAGGACGCGCGGCTGATGGTCCTGCACCGCGGCCAACGGCTGCTGGAGACCGGCATCTTCCCCGACCTCGGCACCTATTTCGCCGCCGGTGACCTGCTGGTGCTCAACGATACCCGGGTGATTCCGGCCCGCCTGCAGGGGTTCAAGGAGAGCGGGGGGAAAATAGAAGTTTTTCTGGTGCGCCGGTTGCCTGGGGAGGAAGAGACCTGGGCCTGTCTGACCCGCTGCTCCAAGCCGCCCCGACCCGGATGCCACCTGTCTTTGGGAGCTGGACTCGCAGCGACGGTGCTGGCCGGTGGGGAAGCTCCCTACCGGCATATTCGTTTCACTTGCGAGGGGGAGTTCACGGCGGCCCTCGAGCAGGCCGGGCGCATTCCGCTCCCCCCCTACATCCGGCGCCAGGACGAGGCGCTCGACCGGGAGCGCTACCAGACGGTCTTTGCCCGCGCTCCAGGGGCAGTGGCGGCGCCGACCGCCGGTCTGCACTTTACTGAGAAGGTCCTGGCCGAGCTGCGGGGCCGGGGGGTCGAAATCGTCCCGCTGACGCTGCATGTCGGACTGGGAACTTTTCTGCCGGTGCGCGAGGAGAACCTGAGGGAGCACCGGATGCATGCCGAGGCCTTCTCCATTCCGCCCGCCACCGCCGAAGCGGTGAATCGCGCCCGTGCCGAGGGGCGGCGGATCGTGGCCGTTGGCACCACCACCACCCGGGCTCTCGAATCGGCCGTCGACCCTGACGGGCGGCTGCTGGCCGGCGAGGGGACGACGGAAATTTTCATCACCCCGGGCTATCGCTTCCGGATGGTCGATGCGCTGATCACCAATTTCCATCTCCCCCGGTCGACTCTGCTGATGCTGGTGTCGGCTCTCGCCGGTCGGGAATTCGTCCTCGACGCCTACGCCCAGGCGGCGCGCGAGGGGTTCCGGTTCTTCAGTTATGGCGACTGCATGATGATTGTTTGAGGCTGGAGCCAAGAAGGCAGGCGCCAAGGCAAGATCGGGTTACCGCTCACGGATCACCAATTACGAATCACCCATTACGAGACTTCATGTCCTTCAGTTTTGATCTTTTACAGACGGACCCCCGGTCGTCGGCTCGCCGGGGGCGGATTTCGACCCGGCGGGGGGCGATCGAGACGCCGGTCTTCATGCCGGTCGGCACCCAGGCGACGGTGAAGGCGGTGCTCCCCGAGACGTTGCTCGAGATCGGTGCCCAGGTCATCCTGGCCAACACCTACCATCTGTTCCTGCGCCCGGGTCACGAGCGGGTGCAACGGTTGGGGGGGCTGCACAAGTTCATGCACTGGCCGCGGCCGATCCTGACCGACAGCGGCGGCTTTCAGGTGTTCAGTCTCGGCAAGCTGCGACGCATCAGTGAGGAAGGGGTGACGTTCCAGTCGCACCTGGATGGCTCCACCCAGGTGCTGACCCCCGAATCGTCCATTGCCGTGCAGGAGGCGCTGGGGGCCGATATCCTGATGGCCTTCGACGAATGCATCCCTTATCCGGCCGAACGCGAGTATGTGGCCGCCTCCACCGCCCGCTCCGGGCGCTGGGCCCGCCGCTGCCGGGAGGCCCGCACCGATGCCGGCGCCGCCTTGTTCGGCATCGTCCAAGGGGGGATGCATCGCGACCTGCGGGCCCAGAGCGCCGCCGGTCTGATCGACACCGGTTTCGACGGCTACGCCCTGGGTGGGTTGTCGGTGGGGGAAGAGGCGCCTCTGATGTACGAGGTGATGGAGCACACCTTGCCGCTGCTGCCGGCCGACCGGCCGCGCTACGTCATGGGGGTGGGGACGCCGGAGAATCTCATCGAAGGTATCTGGCGGGGGGCCGACATGTTCGACTGTGTGATGCCGACCCGCAACGCCCGTAACGGCGTGCTTTTCACCACCTTCGGCCGGATCAGCATCAAGCAGGCCCGCTACGCCGACGACCCGTTGCCGGTCGACCCCGATTGCCGCTGCTACGTCTGCCGCAATTACAGCCGGGCCTATCTGCGCCACCTCTACCAGGGGGATGAAATTCTCGCTTCGATGCTCAACACGCACCACAACCTCCACTTCTACCTGCAGCTGATGGCAGGGGCCCGCCAGGCGATTGAGGAGGGGAGCTTTACCGACTATCGGGCCGACTTCTACCGGCGCCGGGAGCCTGCCGAGGCACTGGTCGAAGAGGGACGCAACGGCTATTGTTGACCGAATAAACGCACCAGAGGCGGTGCACACCCACATCTCAAGGAGGTTTACATGAACTTGTTCGGCATTTCCGAAGCTTACGCCATGGCCGGCGGCCAGGCAGGGCAGCAGCGCCCCGGGTACGAGGGGATCATCATGCTGGTGATCATGTTCGCCATTTTCTATTTTCTGCTCATCCGGCCGCAGCAGAAAAGGGCGAAGCAGCATCGGCAGCTGATTGAAAACCTGAAGGTCGGCGATCAGGTCGTCACCGCCGGCGGCATCCACGGCCGGGTGGCCGCGATGCAGGACAGCGTGCTGACGCTGGAAATCGCTACCGGAGTCAAAATCAAAATCAACCGCTCAGCGGTAGTCAGCACCCGGCTGGAAGGGTGACCGGCGCGGGGCGCTGATCTCGCCTCCGCCTCGGCCCGGCAACCGCCGGGTCACCGGGAAAAATCCCGAAAGGAGTTCATACCGACATGTCCAATAGCATTCGCTGGCGAGGTTTGCTGGTCCTCGCCCTGCTGATTCTCGCACTGGTCTCCCTGGCCCCCACGTTCTACCCGCAGGCGCTCCCCGACTGGTGGCGCAAGACCTTCGACCCGATCCAACTCGGCCTCGACCTGCAGGGCGGGATGCACCTGGTGCTCGGAGTCGATGTCGACAAGGCGGTAGAGAGCCGTTTCGACAGCATGATCGATCAGGCGGAGAATCTGCTGCGTGAGAGGGACATCGTCTACAAACGGGTCAGCCGGACCGGTCCCGATCGCCTGGCGGTCACCGTCTACGACAAAGAGGCCGGCGATCGGGTCGATCTCCTGCTGCGCGACTCCTTCCCCTCCCTGGAACCGCTGACCGCGGCCACCGACAGCGGCTTCATCGACAAACAGTATCGACTCAGCGACCGGGAGATCGAGGCGATCAAGGACTACGCCGTACGCCAGGCGCTGGAGACGATGCGCAACCGCGTCGACCAGTTCGGGGTCAGCGAGCCGACCCTGCAGCGCCAGAGCGACAACCGCATCCTGATCCAGCTCCCCGGCATCAAAGACCCGGAGCGGGCCATTGCCCTGCTCGGCAAAACGGCCCGGCTGGAGTTTAAAATGGTGGCCGAAGAGGTCAACCTCGAAGATGCCCTGCGGGGGAACCTCCCCCCCGGCACCCAGCTGCTTTACGAGCGCCGGGTCGACCCGCGCACCGGCACCGCCTCCGAGACGCCGCTGGTGGTCCAGGAAAAGACGGTCCTCACCGGGGACCTCCTCTCCGACGCCCAGGTGCGCATCGATACCCGTTTCAACGACCCGTACGTCTCCATCGATTTCAACGCCGTCGGCGCCCGGCGCTTCGATCAGATCACCGCCGCCAATGTCGGCAAACGCATGGCGATCGTGCTGGACGACACCGTCTACTCGGCACCGGTGATCCGCGAACGCATCTCCGGCGGCAGCGCCCAGGTCAGCGGCTCTTTCACCGAGCAGGAGGCGACCGATCTGGCCATCGTCCAGCGGGCCGGGTCGCTGCCGGCGCCGGTAAAGATCCTCGAAGACCGCACCGTCGGCCCTTCCCTGGGGCACGACTCGATCCGGCAGGGGGTGGTCTCGATCCTGATCGGCGGCCTGCTGGTCATCCTGGTGATGGTCATCTACTACCGGCTCTCCGGCCTGATCGCCAATACCACTCTGGTGCTCAACATCTTCTTCATCATGGCCATGCTGTCGCTGTTCAAGGCGACCCTGACCCTGCCCGGGATTGCCGGTATCGTTCTGACCATCGGCATGGCGGTCGATGCCAACGTGCTGATTTTCGAACGGATTCGTGAGGAGCTGCGGATCGGCAAGACCGCCCGGGCGGCCGTCGATGCCGGCTTCAGCAAGGCGCTGTCGAGCATTGTCGACTCCAACTTGACCACCCTGATTGCTGCCCTGGTCCTGTTCCAGTTCGGCACCGGCCCGGTCAAGGGGTTTGCCGTCACCTTGTCGATCGGCATTGTTTCCTCGATGTTCACCGCCCTGGTGGTTTCCCGGCTGATCTTCGACTACTTCCTCGATCGCCGGCAGATCCGGCGCCTGAGCATATAGGAGGCGCTGATGCAAATCATCAGACCCGACATCAACATCGACTTCGCCGGCAAGACCAAGGCGGCCGTCATCATCTCGCTGGTGTTCATCGTGATCGCCCTCGGTTCCCTGGTCATCCAGGGGGGGCCGCGCTACGGCATCGACTTCGCCGGCGGCACCCTGATCCAGGTCAAGTTCGCCGAAGCGACCCGGGCGGCCGACATCAAGGACGCCCTGCAGAGTCTGCAACTCGGTTCAGTAACGGTGCAGCAGTTCGGCGATGAGGCCAATGAGTTCCTCATCCGCACCCCCGAGACCAGCGCCGCGCTGGAGCGGTTGACCGTCAATGTCGAGCAGGCACTGGTGGCTCACTACGGCCCGGAGACGGTGGAGATCCGCCGCACCGAAATGGTGGGGCCGCAAGTCGGCCAGGACCTGCGCGAGAAAGGGTTTTTGGCGCTGCTGTACGCCATTATCGGGACCCTGATCTACATCTCCTGGCGCTTCGAGTTCCGGTTCGCCATCGGCGCCATCGTCGCCCTGGTCCACGATGTGACGATTACCCTCGGCTTCTTCTCCATCTTCGGCAAGGAAATCGATCTGCCGATCATCGCCGCTTTCCTCGCCATCATCGGCTACTCCCTCAACGACACCATCATCATTTTCGACCGGGTCCGGGAGAATATCGGCAAGTACGGCAAGGAAGGGTTCGCCGCGACCGTCAACCGCAGCATCAACGAGACCCTCTCACGCACCATCCTGACCTCGGGGACCACCTTGCTGGTGGTCCTGGCGCTGTTCATCTTCGGCGGCGGGGTGATCCACGATTTTGCCTTCGCGCTGCTGGTCGGCATCATCGTCGGTACCTATTCGACCATCTTTGTCGCCACCGCCCTCGTCCTCTGGTGGGAGAAGCGCCGCCCCGGCAAAATCGAGGCCGCGCTGGCGCACAAGAGCTTATAGGGGCGCATCGCATGCGCCCTGCTCGACCGACAACCGGAGGGCGCATCCGCGCCCCCCTCACAGAATCTGGAGCGCAGGGATGAAAAAAGAAACCGTCCTTCTGGTCGTCATCGCCGTCGTCGTCGGCCTGCTGGTCGGCATTCTCGTCAGCAAAAGCGGGAGGCCGAGGGCGACCCTTCCAGCGGCAGGTCCGACGGCGCCGACGGTCAATACCCAGGAGCAGATCCGGGTTCTGCAGGATCTGGTGGCCCGCGAGCCGGGCAACCGCAACGCCTGGGTCCAGCTGGGGCATCTCTATTTTGATACCAACCAATCGGTCCAGTCGGTGGAGGCCTATAACCGGGCGCTGGCCCTCGACCCCAACGACCCCGACGTGCTGACCGACCAGGGGATCATGTTCCGCCAGCTCGGCTGGTTCGACAAGGCGATCGAAAACTTCAATCAGGCCAGCCGGATCAATCCGAACCATCCGCAAAGCCTATTCAATCTCGGCGTGGTCTATCGCTACGATCTGAACGACTTTCCGGCCGCCATCGAGGCCTGGAACCGGTTTTTGCAGATCACCCCGACCGGCCCCGGCGCCGACCAGATCCGGGCGGAGATCAACTTCATGCAATCCCATCCGCAAACCCCCGGTGCCCCCAGTGCCCCCGGGGGGAGGTGAGAAGGGGGGGGCGACCAGACCGGAACCGGCCAGCCAATCGCCGGGTACCGGCCCGGCGGTGCTTACCCGGCGGTGGCAGCCACGGACCGATAGCCTGCCGGTGGCGGCGCTGCAGGAGCTGTGCGCCACCTTGCACGTGACCCCCCTGACCGCCCGGGCGCTGTTCGGTCGCGGCGTACAGAGCGCCGAGGACGGCAGCGCCTTCTTCGCCAACCGACTGGCGACCCTCCCCGACCCATTGCTTCTCCCCGGCATGGCGGCGGCTGTCGAACGGCTGGCCGCCGCGGTCACCGGCGGGGAAAAAATCGCCGTGCATGGCGATTACGACGTCGATGGCATCACCGGCACCGCTTTGCTGGTGGAGACCCTGCGCGCCTTTGGCGCCGAGGTGAGCTACCATATCCCTCTGCGGCTGCGCGACGGTTACGGCCTGTCGGCCGAAGCGATCCGAGCGTCGGCCGAGGCCGGGGTCCGGCTCCTGGTTACCGTCGACTGCGGCATCTCCGCCATGGCCGAAGCGAGCCTGGCCGCCGCCCTGGGGCTCGATCTGATCATCACCGACCATCACCAGCCCCCCCCCTTACTGCCTCCGGCCGTGGCCATCGTCAACCCCGCTCTTCCCGACCATCTTTTCCCCTGCCGGGAGCTGGCTGGCGTGGGGGTCGCCTTCTTCCTCCTGGTCGCCCTGCGGCAGAGATTGCGCCAGCAGGGGGCTTTCCGCCAGCGCCCCGAGCCCGACCTGCGGCGCAGCCTCGACCTGGTCGCCCTGGGGACGATTGCCGACATGGTGCCGCTGCAGGGGGTCAATCGCCTGCTGGCCCGCTTCGGTCTGGGGGTTCTCTCCGGCCAGCAGCGGCCGGGGATCGCCGCCTTGAAAAAGGTGGCGGCGGTCGCCGATCCGGTCAACTGCGGCGCCGTCGCTTTTCGCCTGGCCCCGCGCCTCAATGCCGCCGGCCGGCTGGAGGATGCCAACCTCGGGGTCGAACTGCTCCTCACCAGCGACCCGGGGCGCGCCGGGGAGATTGCCGAGCTGCTCGACGGCTTCAATCGGGAACGGCAGCAGCTCGGCAATCTCCCCGG
>JACZKF010000588.1 GCA_014860175.1 Desulfuromonadales bacterium
GCCATGAAGCGGTTTTCGGACTTGAAGGGGATGGTGTCGAGACGCGGCGACTTCTTCTCTTCTTCTCCCCGCGTCAGGCCGGCCTTGCGCCCGAGGACGACCATCGCCCCTTCGGTCGGCTGGCCGTCGATGCGCCATTCGCCGCTCGCCTCGTCCTGCAGCAGCCGGGCGTCGCTGCACAGCAGCGCGGTCCGTACCAGCTCGGCGGCCTGGGGAAGGTCAGCGAGGGAGACCGGCTGGTCGTCGCGGCGCAGCTCCCCTTGCGGCTGGTAGCCGGTGCCGGTGACGGCGAGGAGCTCGCCGGTAGTGGCGATCCGCTTGACCGTCATTTCGTTGCGGGTCAGGGTGCCGGTCTTGTCCGAGCAGATGACGGTCACCGAGCCGAGAGTCTCCACCGCCGGCAGCCGGCGGATGATGGCATGGCGCCTGGCCATGGTCTGCACCCCGAGCGCCAGGGTGATGGTCATCACCGCCGGCAGCCCCTCCGGGATCGCCGCCACCGCCAGGCTCACCACGATCATCAGCATCTGCCCCGGCGGGTAGCCCCGGACGAAGACGCCGAGGAGAAAGACCACCACCCCCAACGCCAGAATGGCCCCCGAGAGCCAGCGGCCGAAGCGGTCCATCTTGCGCAGCAGGGGGGTGGTCAGCTCCTCGACCTCCGCCACCAGCCGGCCGATGCGGCCGATCTCGCTGCGATCCCCGGTCGCCACCACCACCCCCACCAGGGTGCCGCTGGTCAGGAGGGTGCCGGAATAGGCCATGCACTGTCGGTCGCCGATAGCCGCCTCGGCCTCCACCGGCTCCGGCGATTTGGGGACCGGCTCCGACTCGCCGGTCAGCATCGCCTCTTCGACCAGCACGTCCCTGACCTCGAGCAGCCGCAAATCGGCCGGTACCTTGCCGCCGGTCTTCAGCAGGACGATGTCGCCGGGGACCAGCTCTTCGGCATCGATGGTCCACTCGCCGCCGTCGCGGCGCACTTTCGCCTCCAGCGACAGCATCCGGCGGATCGACTCCAGGGCCTGTTCGGCTTTCCCTTCCTGGAAAAAACCGATGACGGCGATGATCAGCACCACCGCCACGATCACCCACATGTCGATCCATTCGCCCAGCACGCCGGAGACCACCGCCGCGGCCAGCAGGATGTAGATCAGGATATTGTTGAACTGGGCGAGGAAGCGGGCGAGGGGGCCGGGCCCCTTTTCCTGGCGCAGGCGGTTGGGGCCGTATTCTACCAGCCGTTGCCGGACCTGCTCCTCGGTCAGCCCGCCGCGGTCGCTCTGCAGCGTGTGCAGTACCTCCTCTGCCGGCAGGGTGTGCCAGGGGGGAAGGTCGGAATTTTGAGTGTTTGCCATGCGCTATCCTTTGTCGGAGGTCGCTCAGGCAAAGAGTACCATGGAAGGGCGGGGGCACCACCGCGGCCCTTTCCCTTTGGCGGCGGCCTTCGGGGCAACCTTCCATCCCCTCGTTTGGGCCGTATAATATGGGTTTTTACATTTATGGTTAATTAGTGTAGAATCAGGTCGATTGTCAGCGCCACGCAGGATACAGGCGGTTATCCGAGGGGAGCGCATGGCTGGCAAAGTCAAATTTCGGGTGTTTGTCTGGCTGCAGGCGAGCCTGGTGATTCTCTACCTGCTCGGGTCGATCTTTCTGGTGGCGCTCACCCATGCCAGCCTGCGGCAGCAGGCTCTGAGCGAGGCCGAAAGCGTCGCCGGGGTGATCCTCGAGCGCAACCTGGCCATCCACGCCTACTTGAACCAGCGGCTGAAGCCGAGCGTCTTCCCTCTTGCCGAGGGGGAAGACGCGAGTTACTTCGATCCGACCTGGATGTCCTCCACTTACGCCCTTCGACAGATCGAACAGTCTATCGCGCAGCAAGTCGCCCACTCCTACTTCTACAAGGAGTGCGCCATTGATGCCCGCAGTCCCGAGAACGAGGCGGACGATTTCGAGCGGGCTTTCATCGAAGAGCTCAACCGCTCCCCGGAGCTGCGGACCCGGTCGGCCATCCGGACCCTGGATGGGGAACGCTTCTTGGCCGTCCTGCATCGGGGCGAGACGATGGCCAAAGGGTGCCTGCGCTGCCACAGCACACCCCAACGGGCCCCCGCCGCAATGGTCGGCATCTACGGTCCGCAGCGCAGCTTCCACCGCCAGGCAGGGGAGGTGGTGTCGGCCGTCTCCATCCGCATCCCGCTGGATGAAACCTTCCGTCGCGCCGATCTCATCGCCATCCGACTCTCCACCGTGCTGTTTGTCACCCTGATTGTCATTCTGGCTCTACACTCGCTTTTCACTCACCGGCTGATCGTCCTCCCGCTGAAGCGGCTGCGTCAGCAGGCGATGCTCATCTCTTACGACCCCGAACATCTGGGCGAGACCATCCCCATGCCCCGGGGGAAGGAGCTGGGCGAGGTGACCCGGGGGTTCAACATCATGTCAGAGAGCTTGCGGCGCCAGCACGATCACCTCCAGGAACTGGTCGACGCCCGCACCCGTGAGCTGGGGGAGGTCAACCGCCATCAGCATGAGGACATCCGCCGCCGGGAGAAGGCCGAGAAGACGCTGGCCGGATTGCTGCAGCAGAACGAGAAGATCCTCGCCACCGCCCGGGACGGCATATTCGGTCTGGCCAGCGACGGGCGGGTGACGTTCACCAACCCGGCGGCGGAAGCCATGACCGGATGGAGCCGGGCGGAACTCCTCGGCCGCAACCACCATCAGCTGATCCATCACTCGGACGCCAGCGGTGCGCCGTATCCGATCTCGGCCTGCCCGGTGCACGCCTGCCTGCGGGAGGGGGCGGTGTTCCACCTGGTCGAGGAGACCTTCTGGCACCGCGACGGCACCCCCTTCCCGGTGGAAATCAGCTGCGCCCCGATCAGCGACGGAGAAACCATTCAGGGGGCCGTCATCACCTTCCGGGACATCACCGAGCGCAAACGGCATGAAGACCGGGTCAGGCAGATGGCTTTTTACGATCATCTCACCGGCCTTCCCAATCGGACCCTTCTGTATGAGCGGCTCGCCCAGGCGACCTCCATGACTCGGCGCGACGGCAGCTGCCTGGCGCTCCTCTATCTCGATCTGGACAATTTCAAAGCGATCAACGACCGCCTCGGCCACGCCGCCGGCGACCAGCTGCTGCGGGTCCTCTCCACCCGCCTGCGCGATACCCTGCGTCAGGCCGATACCGTGGCCCGCGTCGGAGGCGATGAATTTGTCTGTTTCGGGTTCGTCCCCGGCAAAGAGGAGGCTGAATGCCTGGCCCGGAAAATTCTCCAACAGCTCCAGCTCCCGGTCGATCTCGACGGGACCCTGGTCCAGACCACGGCCAGCATCGGCATTGCGGTTTTTCCTGACGATGGGGAGTCTTTGGAGGAGCTGCTGAAGAAGGCCGACGAGGCGATGTATGCGGCCAAGGAGCGGGGAAGAAACACCAGCGTGTTTCATCAGGGGTGACGGTGATTTCTGTAGGGATACCCCTTGTGGGTATCCGGGGTGGACGGTGAACCCATAACCGGGCACCCGCAAGGGGTGCCCCTACGGGGACCCCGCCCACCACGCCGGGAACTCCGCCACCGAACCGAGCACCGCATCCGGCCGGATATCCAGCTGCAGATCGCCCGGCCGGAATTTGCCGGTGCGCACCAGGATCCCCTGTATCCCGGCTTTCTGCGCCCCCTCCACGTCCCCGCGGATGTCGTCGCCGACCATCACCGTCTCCCCGGGAGCGCTTCCCGCCAGTTGCAGCGCCGCATGGAAAAAGGGGGCCGCCGGCTTGCCGAGGATGGTCGCCCGCACGTCCGTGGCGTATTCGAGGGCGACGACGAAGGGGCCGACATCGAGGCGCAGACCGTCGGCAGCGTGCCAGTAACGGGTCATGCCGAGGGCGATCAGGGGGGGCGGATCGGCGGTCAGGAGGAGGCGAAAGGCGCGGTTGAGGGTGGAGAAGTCCCATTCCCGGCCGAGATCGCCGACCAGGACGGCGCCGGTACTCTCAGCGTCGTCGGAGGCGATGGAAATCTCCCGGAAATCATCCCGGGTCGACCGGGGGACGAAGAGGGCCGCATCGTGAATCCCCTGCTCCTGCAGCCAGCGAACTGCCACCATCGCCGGGGTCAGGATCCGCGCCTCTTCGATCGGCAGCCCCATGGCCGCCAGCCGTGCCGCGAGGTCGGCGCGGGAGCGGGAGGTGGTGTTGGTCAAGTAAAGATGCGGGATCCTCTCCTGCCGGCACCACGCCGCCACCTCCGCGGCGCCGGGTACGGGCGTTTCTCCCTGGTAGAAGACGCCGTCGAGGTCGAAAAGAACGGCTTTGGGCATCGCCTTTCCTCCTGGATACATTGTAGCAACAAGCGGCGCTTGGGAAACTCCCGGACAAACGACAAAAAACCCGCCTGTTCAGCGGGTCTGTCGGTGAATGCCGGGTTGTAAGGAAGGAATTTGGCGGGAGTAGATGAGAATCGAACTCACCAGGGACGGGATACGCCCCCCACCGGTTTTGAAGACCGGGCGCGTCACCAGAGCACGAACTACTCCCGCGGTGATCAGCGCCGACACCTTAGCATGCCTTCAAAGCCGGTGCAACAGCAGGTAGCGGGGGCTCAGACGGCGGGGAGCTCCCGGTCGAGATCCTGTTCGATGGTGACGCCGGAGAAGGTGATGTTGGCCTTATAGGGGCGAGCGGGATCGATGCCGAGGGCTCGCATCATCCGGCTGACATCCCGGGGATTGCGACCGCTGATCTGATCGAGAGAAAGATTGATTCGCATGAGTGGATCTCCTGAGAATAGCGATAGAGCACGCTAAAAATATAACACAGTGTTTTAAAAAATTCAACAAGAGGATAGTTTTTATTCTAATTATTTGAAAAATCATTGATATGGGGTTATAAAAAACAAGGCCGCCCGGGATTAAAACGGGCGGCCTTGGGGCTTTGGCAAGGGGCGGATCAGGGGCGGATGGTGCGTCCGGCCTGGCGCAGGGTTTCGGCGATAGCGAGCATGTTGCTCACCCGGCCGATGGCCAGCTGGTCCTTGAGGTGAAAGTAGTCGAGGCACAAGCCGCAGGAGGCGATATCGGCGCCGAGACAGGCAAGCTTCTCCAGCGCCTCGAGGGCATCCGAACCGGCGCTGGTGAGTTTGACCCCGGCATTGACGAAAAGGAGAATGTCGGGAGGGGATACGAGTTCGGTGAGGGTGAAAAGAAAGTTCTTCATCAGCAGCCGCCCCAGTTCGTCACTGCCGTTGCCCATCGCATCGGAGGCGACGAACACCACTGTCTTGCCTGACACCGGCAGCTCTGGCGCCAGGGTGACGGTTTCGCCAGCGGGGGTGAGCTCGAGGGCATACCCCCCCTCGGAGGAGTTCTCGCTGACCTGATACCCCTGGTTTTCGGCCAGCCGAGTGACGTTCTCCCGGGCAATTTCGTCGGCGACCAGCACTTTGAGTGGCTGGCCCGGGTGGGCCAGAAGGTGTTTGCGCACCTCCACCACCGGGTGCGGGCACTGGAAAGCGCGGCAGTCGAGTATTTCCATGGAAAGGCTCCTGGTTGATTGGGCGCTGGCAGGGCGCGGAGCGACCGCCGGGCGCACTAGGGTCTTGGCCGGCATCTTCCGGTTGACAGACCGGGGGCCGGCATGATTATCTCTGAAGCGTTATCCCCTGACCTGGAGGAATGATCGATGCGCCGGATGTTTGCCGCTGCCGTCCTGATGATTGTATTGGCCCTGGCCGCTTGTACCGACCGCGCCCAGGAACTCTACCAGACGGCCCAGTTCGAGGAGCAGCAGTACAATCGCGAGCACGCTGCCAAGCTCTACCGGCAGATCATCGAGAGCTACCCCGATTCCCCTTACGCCGCCCAGGCGCGGGTCCGCTTGGCCGAACTGGAGCCGAAGCAGTAGGCCGGCTGGCGGGGGGGAGCGGCACCAGCCGGGCCACCGCTTCGATGTGGGCGGTGTGCGGGAACATGTCGACCGGTTGCACTTCGACCGTGCGGTAACCGAAGCCGGCCAGCAGATGCAGGTCGCGGGCCAGGGTCTGCTGGTTGCAGGAGACGTAGAGCAGCGTGCGTGGCGCCAGGGCGGCCAGCGACTCCAGGAGCGGCGGCTCGCAGCCGCTGCGGGGGGGCGTGACCACCACCACCGAATCGGCCGGCAACGTCGTCGCCATCTCCTCCAGCTGTTCGGCCACCTCACCGGCGACAAAGCGGCAGTTGCTACGGCCATTGAGCGTGGCATTGTCACGGGCGCTGCGCACTGCTTCTTCCGACGGATCGAAGCCGGTGACCTGGCCGCCATCGATCCCCAGATGCAGGGCGGTGCCGCCGATGCCACAGAACAGGTCGAGGGCGCTCTGTTCCCGGCGCAGTTCGGCCCACTGGCGGACCAGGGAGTAGATGCGGGCCGCCTGGGGGGGATTCACCTGGAAAAAGGCGGTCGGGGTCAAGCGCAGGCGCACCTCCCCGATCTGTTCGAGCAGGTCGGGAAGGCCGAGCATCTTCAGCGTCTCCCGGCCGAAGGTGGCTTTCCCTTCGCTCGCATTGACGTTCTGATGCACCCCGACCACTTCCGGCACGTGCCGTTGCAGCCATTTGGCCAGCTGGTTGATCTGCCGGAAGTCGCGCATGGCGGTGACCAGGGTCACCAGGGCGCGGCCGGTGGTGGAGTTGACCTGCACCGCCAGGTAGCGCAGCAGGCCGGTGGCGCGCTGCGGGTTGTAGACATAAATCCCCTGCCGCTCCACCTCCTCGCGCACGGCAGTGGCAATGCGGTTGATCAGCGGGTGGTGCACCGGGCAGTCACCGATATCGACCACGTCGTGCGAGCCGCGCCGGTGCAACCCGAGCTTCACTTTCCCCCGCTCGCGGCCAAAAACCAGCTTGGCGCTGGTGCGGTAACCAAGAGGTTGGGGGGCCCCCCAGATCGGCAACAGCTGCGTCTGTGCGAGGGTCGGGTAGGCGGTGAGCGACTGACGCAGCTGCTCCTGCTTGAAGGCGAGTTGGGCCGGATAGGCCAGCTCAATCAGCGGGCACCCCTGGCAGTTGCGGGACGACCGGCAGGGGGAGGCGACCCGCCCGGGGTGACGGGAAAGGATCTTGACCGGGCGTCCGACCATTCGCCACTGCCGGTCGTGCTCGATCGCCACCACCACCTTTTCGCCAGGAAGCGTTCCGGGGACCAGCACTTCTTTCCCCTCATGGCGGGAAGCCCCGACGCCGTCGGCGTTGAGATGGTCGATCTGCACTTCGATCGTTGCCCGCGGTGCGGGTCGGCGGGCTGGTGGTCTGGACACAGAGTGCTCCTTGAAAGTGAAAAGAGACATTACTCCCGCATCCCCTCGGCTGTCAATCGTTGGGGCGGATTTCTTGACTCCGGCGCCGCCGCTCGCTACACTCGCTGGCGGTCTGCCGGGGCACGGTGGGCCCCCCCTATCGCCTGAGGAACTGTCATGTCCCGAACGACCCGCCGAATCACTGTGGGGCCGGTTGCCGTCGGCGGCGGCGCGCCGATTTCAGTGCAATCGATGTGCACCACCGACACCCGGGATGTCGCCGCCACTCTCGCCCAGGTGAAGCGCCTGGCCGAAGCCGGCTGCGAGATCGTCCGCTGCGCCGTCCCGGACCGGGAGGCCGCCTTGGCCCTGAGCGCCATCTGCGCCGCCTCCCCCCTCCCTCTGATCGCCGATATCCACTTCGACCATCGCCTCGCCTTGGCGTCGCTGGCTGCCGGGGTCGACGGGCTGCGCCTCAACCCGGGGAATATCGGCGCCGAGTGGAAAGTGCGTGAAGTGGTGCAGGCCTGCGCCGAGCGGCAGGTGCCGATCCGCATCGGGGTCAACGCCGGCTCTCTGGAGAAGGAGATTCTGGCCCGCCACGGCGAGCCGAGCGCCGAGGCGATGGTGGAGAGCGCCCTGGGGCATATCCGGATCCTCGAGGATCTCGGCTACCGGCAGATCAAGGTCAGCCTCAAGGCCTCGGATGTGCGCCGCACGGTGGCGGCCTACCGGCACCTGGCGGCGATGGTCGACTATCCGCTGCATATCGGCATCACCGAGGCCGGCACCACCTGGAGCGGCTCGGTCAAGAGCGCCGTCGGGCTCGGGATTTTGCTCCATGAGGGGATCGGCGACACCTTGCGGGTCTCCCTCACCGGCGACCCGTGGAAGAGGTGCGGGTCGGCTGGGAGATCCTGAAAAGTCTGGAGCTGCGCGAACGGGGGCCGGTGTTCATCAGCTGCCCGACCTGCGGGCGCTGCCAGATCGACCTGATCGGAGTGGCCGAAGAGGTGGAGCGGCGGCTGCACGATCTGCCGCGGAAGATCACCGTGGCGGTCATGGGGTGCGTGGTGAATGGCCCCGGCGAGGCTCGCGAGGCCGACGTCGGCATCGCCGGCGGTCGCGGTCAGGGGCTCCTCTTTCGCCGCGGCGAGGTGGTGCGCAAGGTGCCGGAGGCCGAGTTGGCCGACGCCCTGGTGGAAGAGGCCCGCAAATTGGCGGCGGAGCCCCCGGACCGGGGCGAGGAATCAGCGTGAGTTGGCCCATGGCTCACCTCCAGCCCGACCGTCCGCAACTGCCTGGGGGGCCTCCCCGGTTGCCCCGGCGCGGTGACGAAGCCGTCAGTTTTCCTTTTCAGGGTTTTTCGAGGAGAAGCCGATGAAATCAGCGATTATCGGGTTGGCAAATGCCGGCCGTACCACCATTTTCAATGCCCTCACCCAGCTCAACCTGGAAGTTACCCCGTACGCCAGTGTCGCCACCGAGCCGCACATCGGCATGGTGAAGGTTCCCGACCCTCGGATCAACCGCCTGGTGGAGCTCTTTCGGCCGAAAAAGACGACCTTTGCGACGGTGGAATACATCGACTTTATCGGCCTCACCAAGGGGGATCTGGAGCAGAACCGCAAAGTCTCCGACCTGATCAAGGACGCCGACGCCATCGTCCACGTGGTTCGGTCCTTCGAGGATGAAGGGGTGCCGCATCCGTTGGGGAGCGTCGATCCGCGTCGCGATGCGGAGACGGTAGAGATGGAGATGATCTTCGGCGACCTGGAGCTGGTGGAGAAGCGGCTGACCCGCATGGAGGAGGGGGCCAAGCGGGGGAGGAAGCCCGATGAGGTCGAGCGCGGCCTGCTGCTCAAGTGCCGGGAGGCGCTGGAAGAGGAGCGGGCGCTGCGCGATGTCGATTTCACCGAGGACGAACAGAAGGCGATGCGCAGCCTGCAGTTCATGTCGATCAAGCCCCAGCTTGTGGTCTTGAACATCGCCGAGAAGGAGCTCGGCTCGGAGAAGAGCCGGCTGCAGACCGAAGCGATCCGCTCCTTTTTCACCGGCCGCCAGGTGCGGGTCATTTCCCTGTGCGGCCAGATCGAAATGGAGATCGCCCAACTCCCCCCGGAGGAGGCGAAGGCGTTCCTCGACGACCTGGGGATCGAAGAGCCGGCGCGGGACCGCCTGATTCAGCTCTCCTACGATTTTCTCGGGCTGATCTCCTTTCTCACCACCGGCGAGGATGAGGTGCGGGCCTGGACGATCCGGAAGGGGACCGAGGCCCAGAAGGCGGCGGGAAAGATTCACTCCGATATCGAGCGGGGGTTCATCCGGGCCGAGGTGGTCGCCTACGACGATTTCATCGCCAACGGCAGCATGGCGGCGGCCCGGGAAAAAGGGGCGGTGCGCCTGGAGGGGAAAACCTACGAAGTCAAGGACGGGGATATCATCAACTTCCGCTTCAACGTCTGACCGGTTTTTGCCGTTCGAAACAGCAACGGGCGCCCGGATGGGCGCCCGTTGCCGTTTCGGCCAAAGGGAGGGCGAGATTCCCGCACCCCGGCGAATAAGAGGTTACTGCATCGACTGCATCAGCACCACGTACTGGTGGTTATCGTAAGGGACCTCGTGATAGATGGTGCGCAGATAAGCATGGATCGGGCTTTCGGGTGAACCGTAAAGCTGGTTTTTCAGCTCGAAGTAGGGGTAGCTTACCCCCCCCTTCGCCTCCAGCGCCTGGCGCAAGTCGCTGGCCGCCTGGTCGGCTGGCAGACGGTCGAGCTCCTGCTTGCCGACGGCGGCGAGCAGTTCATCGATCTTGGCCTGGGGCTGCTTCTCCCGCAGTGCCTCGAGGGCGCGGCTCAGCTGCACGGTGCGGGCGAAAAGGAGGTCTTCCGAGGTCTCCCCTTCCGGGACATGCTGCAGCAGCACGAAGGCGTTTTCCAGCACCTGCGGAACCACCGTCGGCACCAGCATGATCAGGGAGTCGAAGTCGGTCGGGTTGCGCGCCGGCCAGTTGCCGGCGCCATTGGAGACCCGAAGGCGGGCCGCCAGTGGGGTTGCCGAATAGAAATATTCGCGCACCCGGCCATCGGTCGTGCTCTGATGGGCCAGCTGGAGAATTCCCGGCAGGTCGAGGGGGAAGATTTCCGCCGCCTGCAGCTGGTAGGCGAAGGCCAGGGCGCTGGCCCGGTTGTCGGTGCTGTACTGGGC
>JACZKF010000589.1 GCA_014860175.1 Desulfuromonadales bacterium
GAGCAGAGCGGGTCATCGCCGTCGATCTGGTACCGGAGCGGCTGCGGTTGGCCGAGACCTGGGGTGGGGCCGAACCGCTCAATATCCAGGATCTGGCCAATGTGGCCGAAGAACTCAAGCGCCGCACCGGCGGCCGGGGGCCGGATGGCATCATCGATGCTGTCGGCCTGGCCGCGCAAAATCACTCTGCCGCCGGGGTGGTCGACCGGGCCCGGCAGAAGATGCATCTGGAGAGCGATCACCCGGGGGTACTGCCACTGGCGATCAAGGCGTGCCGCAAGGGGGGGACGATCGCCGTTGCCGGTCACTATGACGGAGCCGGCCGACTGCCGATCGGCGCCGCCTATGCCAAGAATCTGCAGCTGAAATTCGGGTTGAGCCATCCTCAACGCTACCTGCGCCCCCTGCTGCAGCGCATCGAACAGGGGGAGATCGATCCCGCCCCGATTCTCACCCACACGTTTTCTCTGTCCCAGGCCCCTCAGGGGTATCGCCTCTTTGACCGCAAGGAGGAGGGGTGCATCAAGGTGGTGCTCAAACCGTGACCCGGAGAGGCGCCAGAGGAAACTGAATTCTGAACCAGGAGGTATGCGTGTTCCATATGAACGTTCCTCGTCGCCGTCTGCTGGCCGGCGGCTTTCACGCCGTGTTGGCCGGGGGGCAGAACATTGTCCTGCAGACGGCGGGAGCCGCCGATTCGCTCCAGGGCTTTGCCCGCTCGGTAGCGGCGGGACTGACCCGGCGCCCCCGGGGATTGGACTGCCGGTTTCTGTACGACCGCCAGGGGAGCGAGCTGTATGAGCAGATCACCTGCCAGCCCGAGTATTACCCGACCCGCACCGAGGCGGCGATTCTCGCCGCTGGAGCGCCCCGGCTGCGGGCGCTGACCGGAGCGCTGAGTCTGCTCGAGCTCGGTTCCGGCAGCTCGGCCAAAACCGGACATCTGTTGTCGGCCTGGCAGCAAGAGGACGCCACCGTCTTCTACATCCCGGTCGATGTCAGCGAAAGTGCCCTGCTGCAAGCCAACCAGACCCTCTCGGCCAGCCATCCCAATACCCGGGTGATCGGCATTCACGGTACCTATGAAGATGCCCTGGATCTGGTGGTCGAAGCCTCGCCGGTGCTGCTGGTCTTTCTTGGCAGCACTCTGGGCAACTTCCCCGCAGCCGAAGCCGATCGTTTTCTCTGTCAGATTTCGGCGGCGCTCGGGCCCCAGGACTTCTTTCTGCTGGGGCTCGATCTGGTCAAGGACGGCCGCCAGTTGGAAGCCGCCTATAACGATGCCGCCGGCGTTACCGCCGCCTTCACCCGCAACCTGTTCGCCCGGATGAACCGGGAATTGGGATCAGGGCTCGATCTGGAGTCGATTGAACATGTCGCCCGCTGGCAGCCGCAGCGACGGCAGATCGAAATTCACGCCCGCTTTCATCGACCCCAGACCCTCCTGATACGCCCCTTGGGAGAACGTTTCAGCATCGCCGGCGGGGAGGAGATCCTGGTGGAAATCAGCCGCAAGTTCGAACCGGCGGAGCTGCCGGAATGGCTGGCCGGCTGCGGTCTCGATCTGGTCGAGATGCTGACCGATGAGCGGCGTTGGTTTACCGTGCTGCTGCTGCGCCGCTCCTCTCCCCGGGCGAGGCTGAATTGACCTCGCCGGGAGAGCAGATACGCGACGGGCTCTGCGGCATCTGCCCAGCCGGCTGCTGGGTTCGGGCAAAGCTGCGCGACGGCCGGTTAACAGCGGTGGAAGCGCAGCCGAACTCCCCCCTGGGGGCGGTCTGCACCATCGGCCGCCACTCGCCGCAGATCGTCCATGACCCCGACCGCCTCCTCTACCCGATGCGACGCCAGGGGGGGAAGGGGGATCACCGCTTCACCCGCATCACCTGGGATGAGGCAATGGGGGAGATCGCCGAGCGCCTGCAGGCGATCAAAGCCGAGTCGGGGGCCGAGGCGAGCGCCATCTACACCGGCCGGGGGAGCTTCGACATGGCCCTGTGCGATCTCTTCCAGCCGGCCGGGGTGGCGGTCTCCTCGGCCAGCAGCGTGCTGTTCCCCTTCGGCTCCCCCAACACCCTCGGCGTCGGGGCGCTGTGCTACGTCTCCTTTGCCATGATCGCTCCCCACACCACCCTGGGGGAGCTGTACATCACCATGGAAACCGATGTGGAGCAGGCCGAACTGATCGTCCTGTGGGGAGCCAACCCGGCCACCGACTCCCCTCCCCTGCTCCATGACCAGATAATGCGGGCCCGTGCCCGCGGCGCCCAGGTGATCGCCATCGATCCGCGCCGCCACGGCACCGCCCGGCAGAGCGACGCCGAATGGGTGCCGATCCGCCCCGGCACCGACGGAGCCCTCGCCCTCGGGATGATTCAGGTCCTGCTGGAGGAGGAGCTGTTCGACGAACCTTTCGCCCGCCACTGGACTACTGGGTTTGACGACCTGCGCCAGTATGTGCAGCATTTTCGCCCAGCCGTGGTCGAGTCGATCACCGGCGTACCGGCGGCCACCATCCGCCGCCTGGCCGCCCGCATCGCCGCCGCCCGCGGTGCCTGTCCGGTGATGTACAGCGGCCTGGAGTACTCCGACAGCGGCGTGCAGGCGATCCGTGCCGTCCTTAGCCTGTGGGCGCTGGCCGGCCAGCTCGATGTCCCCGGCGGCCTGACCATCCGCATGCGGGAGAACAGCTTCCCCCAGAACCGCTCGGGGCTGATCGCCAATCCGGCCATGCACCAGGCCCTCGGCCGCGACCGCTTCCCGGTCTACAGCCACTACCGGGGGGAGTCGCACGCCATCGCCCTCCCCGAAGCGGTGCTACAGGGGAACCCGTACCGCATCCGGTCGCTGCTGGTGGTCGGCGGCTCCATCCTGACCAGTTGGCCCGACCCGGAGCTGTGGCGACGGACTCTGGAGAGGCTCGACTTCCTGGTCTGCGTCGACCGCTACCGGACCGCTGATGCCGCCTGGGCCGACCTCGTCCTGCCGGCGGCGACCGGCTACGAGATCACCTCCTACATGCGCTACGGCCCGCTGTTCAAGATCCGCGAGCCGCTGGTCGCACCCCAGGGGGAGGCCCGCAGCGATTTTCTCATCCTGGCCGAGCTGGCTCGCCGGCTCGGCTACGGTCACCTCTACCCGCAAAGCGAAGAGGCGATCTTGCGCCACGCCCTGGAGGGGAGCGGCTTTACCCTGGAGCAGGTGCGCGCCGCCGGTGGCGAAGCGCGGGTGTCGGCCGTGCTGATGCAGTACCGGAAGTGGGAAAAGGGGGGGCTGCGCCCGGACGGCCAGCCGGGGTTCAACACCCCGAGCGGAAAATTCGAAATCGCCTCCACCTTGCTGGCCGAACACGGCTACGACCCGCTGCCGGTCTACCGCGAACCGGGCGAGGGGCCGCTGGCCCGCCCCGATCTGGCCCGCAGCTACCCGCTGGTCTTCAACTCCGGGAGCCGCACCCCCTATGATTTCCGCTCCCAGCATCACGGCGTCGAGGGGCTGCGTGACCAGCTCCCGGAGCCGCTGGTGATTCTCCACCCGACCGATGCCGAGCCCCGGGAGATCGCCCATGGCGATCCGGTGTGGGT
>JACZKF010000590.1 GCA_014860175.1 Desulfuromonadales bacterium
ATGCTGGCCACCACCGACCCGAGGCGCACCGCCTTGCCGCGGGGGGTGATCAGGCCATCGGAGAGTCCGAAGGTGCCGAGGCCGGCAACGTGGGCGGTGTGCCGCTCGGACCAGTTGGAGGCGAGGCCAAAGCGTTCCGAGCGGCGGTAGTCGAAGCCGGGGAGCCGTTCCGGGGCCACCGCCGGGTAGCTGGCGGCGGTCAGGGTGGCGGCCACCTGCAGGCGCAGCTTCTGGTTGAAGCGCTCGCCGAGATCGCGGGAGCGGGCCCAGCGCTCGGCCGGATAGAGCGCCTCGGCGCGCTGGTCGCGCCGGGTCGCCGCCGTCTGCGGCAAGACCCAGCTGATCACCGTCAGCCGCGGCGGCAGAGGAGTGTCAGGGAAGGCGAGGGCGAAGGCCTCGGACGGGGTCCAGTAGAAGGGGCCGAGATCTTCCTTGATGCGAGTAAAGAGAGGGTCGTCGCCGGCCGCGAAACCGATGAGCGGCGGCTCCCAGGCCTCTTCCCCGTCGATTCCGAGCCGGTTGTCGGCCGAGGCGGTACAAAACTCCTCCACGACTTCTTCCACCCAGGCGGTGGTACCCACCGCCGCCGCGCTGTCTTGACCCATGGCGATCTCCTCTGGTCTCCGATTCTGGAGAAAAGGAGGAAAACGGTCAAGTTTTTTTGTCTGGAGCACGACAGTGCGGTCAGGGCTGGCTCGGGTTCTTGGCTCTCTTTTCCTGGACCCCCGCTGTAATTCCCCCGACCGTTTTGCCGGCGCCATGGCTGGTGTGGCCAATCGCCATGGGGGGACTCAGGGCGCAGGTGGCCTCGGCCGGCCGTGGGGGGTGCCCCTTGCGGGCTGGCTGCAGCGCCGGCATGGCTGGGGAAGCTCCCGGCCAGGAGAGGGCATTGACCGGGCAGGCGACCACACATTCGGAACACTTGAGGCAGTCGCGCTCGGCCAGCACCCCGGCCGCTCGGTGCTGGCTGATCGGCAGCGCCATCGGGCAGCTCTGCTCGCACTTGCCGCAGCTGCGGCAGGCAGCCGCGATCTGCAGCGGCTGGCGACTGCCGCCGACGGCGCTCTGGAAGGTGCCGACGGGGCAGATGGCGCACCAGGAGCGAGGATGAAAGAGCATGGCGCCGACCAGGCCGACGCCGGTGGTCAGGGCGCACATCGACCAGAAGACCAGACCCCAATGGGTCCAGTCGGTCGGGTTGGCGGCCAGGCGCCACCCCATGAAGGTCATCAGGGCGGCGAACACCCCCCAGCGAAGAGACATGCTTTGCAGCAGCGGCGGGATAGTGCGTCGCGGCGACAGCCGGCTAACCCATTGTTCGAGAAAGCCGCCCCGGGGGCAGAGATTGCCGCAGACCCAGCGGCCACGCAGCAAGCCGCCGATCATGCCGGTGAGCATGGCCAACGGGACCAGAAAGCCGAGGACCGGATACTTCCACCCCAAAGCGATGGTGAGAACGACCACGGGCGCCAGCACTCCTTGCCAGAGGCGGCGCCGAGTAACGGTGGCGGTTTGCGACACGACTTTTTTCATCGATTCCTCAATTTGAATTTCTTATATCTATATATATTGCAAACGATATGTCAACCTAAAATATATGAATAAATGAATATTAAGGAGTGGCGGCACCGCCTGGGTCGCCAGCGGCTCACCGCGGCAGGGGGTACGCTGTTTAAATTGGTTGCATGGCTGCCCGCTTTTTGCCATAGTGACGCCAAAAAAAGAGGCAGGTAATCTTTCCCGGAGGCTTAACCGCATGCCACGTCGCGACGATGTCACAAAGGTTCTCATCATCGGTTCCGGCCCGATCATCATCGGCCAGGCCTGTGAATTCGACTATTCAGGGACCCAGGCCTGCAAGGCCCTGCGTCAGCTCGGCTACCAGATCGTGCTGGTCAACTCCAATCCGGCCACCATCATGACCGACCCCGGGACGGCCGATGCCACCTATATCGAACCGCTCAATGCTGAAACACTGACCGAAATCATCAAGAAAGAGCGCCCTGATGCCCTCCTCCCCAACCTCGGCGGGCAGACCGGCCTCAATCTCTCCAGCGAGCTCGCCCGGCGCGGCGTTCTCGACCAGTACGGGGTGCGGGTGATCGGCGTCAACCTCGAGGCGATCAAGCGCGGCGAGGACCGCGAGATCTTCAAGCAGACGATGGCCGGCCTCGGCATCGAGACCCCCCGCTCCGAAATTGCCACCACCCTGGAGGGGGCGCTGGAGATCCTCGAGCGGATCAATCTGCCGGTCGTCATCCGCCCGGCCTACACCATGGGCGGCACCGGCGGCGGCTTCGCCTACAACCGCGAGGAGTTCGAAACCATTGTCAGCCGCGGCCTGGCTGCCAGCCCGGTGAGCCAGATCCTGGTCGAAGAGTCGATTCTTGGCTGGGAGGAGCTGGAGCTGGAGGTGGTGCGTGACGCCAAGAGCCAGAAGATCACCGTCTGCTTCATCGAGAACGTCGACGCTGTCGGGGTGCACACCGGCGACTCCTTCTGCACCGCCCCGATGCTGACCATCACCCCCGAGCTGCAGGCGCGGCTGCAGGACGATGCCTACCGCATCGTCGATGCCATCGAGGTGATCGGCGGCACCAACGTGCAGTTCGCCTTCGACCCGAAGAGCGGCCGGGTGGTGGTGATCGAAATCAACCCCCGCACCTCGCGCTCCTCGGCCCTCGCCTCCAAGGCGACCGGCTTCCCCATCGCCCTGGTCTCCTCCATGCTCGCCGCCGGCCTCACCCTCGACGAGATCCCCTACTGGCGCGACGGCACCCTGGACAAGTACACCCCCTCCGGCGACTACGTGGTGGTCAAGTTCGCCCGCTGGGCCTTCGAGAAGTTCAAGGGGGTGCAGGACAAGCTCGGCACCCAGATGCACGCCGTCGGCGAGGTGATGAGCATCGGCAAGAACTACAAGGAGGCGCTGCACAAGGCGATCCGCTCCCTGGAGAACGGCCGCTATGGCCTCGGCTTCGCCAAAAACTTCCACCAGCTGAGCCTCCCCCAGTTGATGGAGCTGCTGGTGGAGCCGTCGAGCGAGCGCCAGTTCATCCTTTATGAGGCGCTGCGCCGAGGGGCCGATATCGAGCTGCTGCACCAGCGCACCCACATCAAGCACTACTTCCTGCAGCAGATGAAAGAGCTGGTCGAGCTGGAGGAGGAGCTCCTGCAGCACAAGGGGAGCCTCCCCCCCGACGCGCTCCTCACCCGGGCCAAGCGCGACGGGTTTGCCGACCGCTACCTGGCCCAGATCCTCGATGTCACCGAGGCGCAGATCCGCGAGCGGCGCATCGCCCTCGGAGTTGTCGAGGCCTGGGAGGCGGTGCCGGTGAGCGGGGTGGAGAACGCCGCCTACTACTTCTCCAGCTACAACGTGGCCGACAGCGTGCCGGTGTCGGCCAACCGCAAGATCATGGTCCTGGGGGGCGGTCCCAACCGCATCGGCCAGGGGATCGAGTTCGACTACTGCTGCGTTCACACCGCCTTCGCCCTGCGCGAGGCCGGCTACGAATCGATCATGGTCAACTGCAACCCGGAGACGGTCTCCACCGACTACGACACTTCGGACAAGCTCTACTTCGAGCCGCTCACCGTCGAGGATGTCCTCGCCATCTACCACAAGGAGCAGCCCGAGGGGGTAATGGTGCAGTTCGGCGGCCAGACCCCCCTCAATATCGCCCGCCAGCTCGAAGAGGCGGGGGTGCGGATCATCGGCACCAGCCCCGAGACGATCGATCTGGCCGAGGACCGCGACCGCTTCAACCAGGTGATGCGCAAGCTCGGCATCCCTCAGCCCGAGTCGGGGATGGCCGCCACCGAGGCCGAGGCGCTGGTCATCGCCGGGCGCATCGGCTACCCCCTCATCGTCCGCCCCTCCTACGTCCTGGGTGGCCGGGCGATGGAGGTGGTGTACGACGAGTCGATGCTGCGCGAATATCTGGCCAAGGCGGTTGACGTGACCCCCGAGCGGCCGATTCTCATCGACCGCTTCCTGCAAAACGCCATCGAGGCCGAAGCCGATGCTATCTGCGACGGCACCGATGCCTTCGTGCCGGCGGTGATGGAGCATATCGAACTGGCCGGCGTCCACTCCGGCGACTCGGCCTGTGTCATCCCGCCGGTCAGCATCCCGGCCAAGCATATCGACACCATCGAGGAATATACCCGCAAGATCGCCATCGAGATGGGGGTGGTCGGGCTGATGAACATCCAGTACGCCATCGCCGACGATATCGTCTACATCCTCGAGGCCAACCCCCGGGCCAGCCGCACGGTGCCGCTGGTGAGCAAGATCTGCAACATCCCGATGGCCCGCATCGCCACCCAGGTGATGCTCGGGACCAGACTGAAAGATCTCGACCTGCGTCGGCGCCCCTTCTCCCACTTCGGGGTGAAGGAGGCGGTCTTCCCCTTCTCCATGTTCCCCGAAGTCGATCCGGTCCTCGGCCCCGAGATGCGCTCCACCGGCGAAGTTCTCGGCCTGGCCGGCAATTACGGCCTCGCCTTCTTCCGCGCCCAGGAAGCGGCCAACTCCCCGCTGCCGCTGGCTGGCACGGTGTTGATCACCGTCGCCGAGCACGATCGGGCCGGCGCCCTGGAGGTCGCCCGGCGCTTCGCCGAGAGCGGCTTCACCCTGCGGGCGACGGCGGGGACCCGCGCCTTTCTGGCCGAACACGGCATCGCCGCCACGGCGATCCTGAAGATGCACGAGGGGCGCCCCAACATTGCCGACGCCATCAAAAATGGCGAAATCCAGCTGGTGGTCAACACCCCGGTCGGCCGGCAGGGGGTGCATGACGACTCCTATATCCGCAAGGCGGCCATCAAGCACAAAATCCCCTACATTACCACCACCGCGGCGGCCATCGCCGCCGCCAAGGGGATCGCCGCCCGCAAGGAAGGGAAGGCCGAGATCCACAGTCTGCAGGAGTATCACGCCGCCATCGGCTGATCTCCTCGGCCCCCCTGGAAACCGGGTGGCCTGGCGGGGAAGCACGGCAGCAGGTCTGTTCGGGCCAGACGAAAAGGGCCATTCTGATGCGATATCAGAATGGCCCTTTCTTCTTTGCTCGCCAACCGGCTCCCGAGAACATTCGAAACGACACGCCTCCGGATACCCGCTATACTCGAGGAGGCTTCGGCCGCATCCGGGGGAGAGGGCATGGCACGCTTTCCAAAATCGGCCATCTCGCGTCTGCATGACTGGCTGAGACGGCTGGTCCAGGTGGAACCGGAGGAAATCCGCCCCCTCCTCTGGTCGCTCAGTTACTTTTTTGCCCTGCTGTGCGCCTACTACATCGTGCGGCCGATGCGCGACGAGATGGGGATCGCCGGCGGGGTCGAGCATCTGCAGTGGCTCTTCACCGGCACTTTCCTGGCAATGCTGGCCGCGGTCCCCCTGTTCGGCTGGGTGACTTCGCGCTACCCCCGAAAAAAGTTCCTCCCCCTGGTCTATCTCTTCTTTATCGCCAACCTGCTCCTCTTTTTCGTCCTGTTCCGCTCCGGCCTGACCCATGCCTGGGTGGCCCGGGCCTTTTTCATCTGGGCCAGCGTCTTCAACCTGTTCATCGTTTCGGTCTTCTGGAGTTTCATGGCCGACCTGTTCAGCGA
>JACZKF010000591.1 GCA_014860175.1 Desulfuromonadales bacterium
GCCCACACCCCCTCACCCGCCCTTCGGGCACCCTCTCCCTGAGGGAGAGGGGACGAGCTATCTCCCCGGCGCCGTCAGGATCTGCCGCTTGAGGACCGAGTTCGGGTTGGCGATCATCTGCTTGAGCTCTTCCACGTCGGAGGAGCGGGCCAGGGCCATCTCCATGGAGATCTGCTTTTTGTGATAGAGCATGAACAGCGACTGGTTCATCGTCTGCATGCCGAATTTGTCCTGCCCCATCTGCATCTGCGAGTAGATCTGGTGCACCTTGTCGTCACGGATCAGGGCGCGGATGGCGGTGTTGGGGACCATGATTTCCAGCGCCAGCGCCCGGCCGATGCCGTTGGCTTTCGGCAGCAGGGTCTGCGACAGCACCCCCTCGAGGACGAAGCCGAGCTGGGTGCGCACCTGCTGCTGCTGGTTGGTCGGGAAGACGTCGACGATACGGTTGATGGTCTGCACGCAGCCGTTGGTGTGCAAGGTGGCGAAGCAGAGATGGCCGGTCTCGGCGATGGTCAGAGCGGCCTCGATGGTCTCCAGGTCGCGCAGCTCGCCGAGGAGGACGACGTCAGGGTCCTGGCGCAGGATGTACTTGAGCGCTTTTTTGAACGACTGGGTGTCGGCGCCGACTTCCCGCTGGTTGACCAGGCAGTTCTTGTGCGGGTGAAGGAACTCGACCGGGTCTTCGATGGTGATGATGTGGTCGTGGCGCTCCTGATTGATGGCGTCGATGATCGAGGCGAGAGTCGTCGACTTGCCGCTGCCGGTCGGGCCGGTGACCAGCACCAGCCCCCGCGGCTTGCGGGTGATCTCGCGCACCACCGGCGGAAGGCCGAGCTCGTCGAAGGTGAGGACCTTGAAGGGGATCAGCCGGAAGGCGCCGGCCAGGGCGCCACGCTGCATGAAGACGTTGCCGCGAAAGCGGGAGAGCCCCTTCACCCCGAAGGAGAGGTCGAGCTCGTTCTCCTCCTCGAACTTGCGCTTCTGGGCGTCGGTGAGAATGCTGTAGCAGAGCTGCTTGGTGTCGGCCGGCATCAGCGGGGCGATCTTGAGCGGCACGATCCGGCCGTCGATACGGATCATCGGCGGCGCCCCGGTGGTCAGATGCAAGTCCGAAGCCCCCTGCTCGACCATCGTCTTCAACAACGTGTGCATGCTCGGAAGCGGGACAGCCTGACCATTCTGCGGCGTTGACATGAAATTACAACCCCTTTCATAAACAGCTATCAGCTGTCAGCTGTCAGCTGTCAGCCTTAATTCAAAATTCAAAATCCAAAATTCAAAATTGTTTTCAGTCGTCCGAAACAGTGCACCGCAGCACCTCTTCCATACTCGTCACCCCTTCCTCGAGCTTGGTCAGGGCCGACTGGCGCATGGTCTTGACCCCGAGACGCATCGATTCGCGCTTGATCTCGGCGGTGTTGGCCCCGGCCAGGATCATCTCGCGGATCTCTTCGAACATCGGCATCACCTGGTACATGCCGACCCGCCCCTTGTAGCCGGTGCTGTTGCAGGTGGGACACCCCCGCCCCTTGTAGCAGACCAGGCTGTCGAGTTTATCCGCCGGCACCCCGGCGTCGATCAGCGTCTGGCGCGGAACATCTTCGGGCTCCTTGCACTCGGCGCAGACCCGGCGGCCGAGACGCTGGGCGGTGATCAGGTTGACCGCCGAGGCGACCAGGAACGGCTCGATCCCCATGTTGAGCAGGCGGTTGATGGTGCTCGGCGCATCGTTGGTGTGCAGGGTGGAGAGGACCAGGTGGCCGGTGAGGGCCGCCTTGACCCCGATCTCCGCCGTCTCGAAGTCGCGGATCTCGCCGATCATGATGATGTCCGGGTCCTGGCGCAGGAAAGCGCGCAGGGTGGCGGCGAAGTTGAGGCCGATCTCCTCGTGCATCTGCACCTGGTTGATGCCGGCGAAGTTGAACTCGACCGGGTCTTCGGCGGTGGAGATGTTCTCGGTCGTCTTGTTGAGTTCGGCCAGGGCCGAATAGAGGGAGACGGTCTTCCCCGAACCGGTCGGGCCGGTGACCAGCACCATGCCGAACGGTTTGTGGATCTCCTTCTTGAAATACTCCAGCGCCTGCGGCTCGTAGCCGAGCTTGGTCATGTCGAGCTGCAGGTTCGATTTGTCGAGCAGACGCAGGACCACCTTCTCGCCGAACAGGGTCGGCAGGCAGTTGACCCGGTAGTCCATGTCTTTGCCGCCGGGGAGCTTGATCTTGATGCGGCCGTCCTGCGGCAGCCGCCGCTCGGCGATGTCCATCTCGGCCATGATCTTCAGGCGCGAGATGATGGCGTTTTTCAGCTTCATCGGCGGCTTCATCACTTCATAGAGCACGCCGTCGATGCGGTAGCGGACCCGAAACGATTTCTCGTACGGCTCGATATGGATATCCGAGGCTTTTTTGCGGATGGCGTCGGTGAGGATCAGGTTGACCAGCTTGACGACCGGGGCGTCTTCCGTCGCCTTGGCCAGCTCTCGCACGTCGACGTCATCCCCCTCGTCGACCACTTCGAGGTTGATATCCTCCAGGTCGTTCATCACGTCGGCGAGGGAGGCGCTCTGGTCGTAATATTTGTCGATGGCCAGCCGGATCGACGCTTCCGGGGCGACCACCACCTCGACGTTGTAGCCGGTCATGAACTTGATGTCGTCGATGGCGAAGATGTTGGAGGGGTCGCTCATGGCGACGATCAAGGTGGAGCCGGCCCGATTGATGGGAATGATGTGATATTTCTGGGCCACTTCCGCCGGGATCAGGCGGATGAGGTTGGGATCGATATCGAATTCTGCCAGGTTGATCGACGGCACACCATACTGGCGCGACAAAAAGGCGGCCAGCTGGTCTTCCTTGAGGTAGCCGAGTTTGATCAGGCTGGCCCCAAGCCGCCCCCCCTGCATTTTCTGCTCTTCCAACGCCTTGGCCAACTGACCATCGCTGATCAGCTTGTTGCGAACGAGCAGTTCTCCTAAACGATTACCGGTCATAAAACTACGGGTCTCCCTCCCCAAACCAGCCAGACGCCAATGACCGAACGGCTTTCGCGCCAGGCGACGGCACTGGAAGCGGCGAAAGCGTCAAAAGAAGTTTCTAATGCCGCCAGAAGACGGCCCGGCTCACCCGAGGGGAGTGCCGGCAAGACGATGGCAAAGGCGCTGCTTGCCGCTCCTCGCTGCACCAAAATATAGAGATTTTCTCATTGTATCCACCAAATGGTGGGGTCGCCCGGCCGAAAAACCGTCCCGGGTGCTGCTGGCGCCTGGAGTCCGGAGTTCGGCCATGGTGCCAATTTGCAAGGGTCATGCCTGCTTACTGGGGGGCGCCGGCACCCCGCACCCGGTAGCCGCAATCGAGATAGTCGCGAAACTCGCACAGCTGGGCGTCGGCCAGCAGGAGCCGGGCCTGCTGCACGTCGGCGGCGATAGCCTCGACCAGGGCGGCCGGCTCGGGGAAGAGGAGTTCATCGCGCAGCCGCTGGAGAAAAAAGAGGCGCAGCCGCTCGCCGTAAAGGTCACCCTCGAAATCGAGCAGATAAACCTCCACCGTGGTCGCCTCGCCGGCGAAAGTGGGGTTGCAGCCGATGTTCACCACCC
>JACZKF010000592.1 GCA_014860175.1 Desulfuromonadales bacterium
AAATCATCCTGCTCAAACTGGCGACCACCTGGTGCCCCACCTGCAAACAGCAGGTCGAGGAAATTGCCGATATTGGCAGTTTCCTCCAGGAGCGGGATGTCGCCCTGCTGGAGGTCTTTTTCCAGGACACCGAAGCGATGCTCCAGGACCACCAAAAAGCGACCAACTACCCGATGTCGCATCATGTTCTGCAGGGGGACAACAAGGTGGCCAAGGCCTACAACCTCTACGTCATCCCCCGGTTGCTGGTGATCGATCGCGACTTCAAGGTTCGCCGCGACGGCAGCCTGATCTCCGCCTACGACCTGAAGCGTCTGGTCGGGGAACTCGCCACCCCGTAAGGACCGGCTGTTTGTTCTTTGACAATCGGGTGGACGAATCGGTATCGGTGTTTGCCGCCAGTTGGCCACACCTTTGTGGCGGAAACACCACAGTGTGGTGAAGGCTCAACAGCAGGCGGCCGGCGGAAACGTACCAGTCCCTTCAAACCTTCCACATTTCAGTAGAGATTTCAGTAAGTTGTGTTGAAGGTGAAAGTTTTCATGTAAGTCATTTATTGGCACCATTGTTGTATTGCATAAAACGATTTCATTATGCTCTTTATTGGTCGAACGCGACCCAATGGTGGACCGTTCTCGCGAAAGGAGGTGAAAGGATGAAAAAGCTCATTACGCTGGTTCTGATGGTCCTGTTCGCTGCTTCGATGGTGGCTTGCGCCCCCGCCAAAGCTGAAAAAACGCGTGTAAAATGCCCGGCCTGCGGGTATGAGTTCGAAGCCCCCATGGGCGGCTAAATGCCAGCATCATCCTTGTTTCACTCATTCTATTTTGGATTCAGGAGGCAAAAGTGAGCAAATTTACCAAGATTTTCGTTGCCATGGCGGCGATTTCGGCGCTGGCGGCGCCGGCTTTCGCCATCACCGCGGACTTCACCGGTTTCCTCCAGGTGCGCGGCATCATGACCGAGAACCTCAACGGCGATGACGACCGTCGCGACAACGGCCGTTTCTCCGACCAGCGCTTCCGCCTGTTCACCCATACCGCCCTGCATGAGAACGTCAAGGCCGTCTTTGCCATCGAGACCGACAACGTCTGGGGTGACACCGGGATTGGTAATGTCGGTACCGACGCCAAGGGCCAGATCGAAGTCAAGCATGTATACCTCGACTTCAACATTCCCTGGGCCAACACCAATGTCAAGGCCGGCTCTCAGTACTTCAAACTGGGCGGCGGTATCATCCAGGCCGATGACGGCGCCGGTCTGCAGGTGCGCTACACTCCGGTGAAGGGGCAGAGCCTCTTGCTCGCCTGGGTGAAGCAGGTCGAAGGCGATACTACCAGCGACGCTTCCGACAGCGACTACTACCACCTGCAGTATGATTTCGATGCCGCCGGCTTCCGCCTCTCCCCCTTCGTCGGCTACATGAACGGTACCCCGGCCGGCACCACCCTCGCCAACGTTTTCGCCCGCGACTTCGAAGCCTACTTCGTCGGCGCCGAAATGAGTGGCAAAATTGGCCCTGTCGGCGTGGCCGCCACCGCCATCTTCAACAGCTGGGATAATAACAACAGCACCGTCGGCGCCGCTGCCGGTGAAGACAACACCGCCTGGGCGGCGATGGTCAAGGGGACCCTGCCCCTCGGCGCCACCACCCTGACCGCCGAAGCCGCCCGCTACGGCGACGACAAAGTCGGCGCTTTCGTCAACGTCCGTGGTTTCAACCCCTTCTCCGAGATCGCTGCCGGCGGCCGCTTCGACAACCGCAACGCGGGCGCTCTGGGGAACACCACGACCGTGGCTGCCGGCCACACCGGCTTCTACATGAACTGGCAGTACATCAAGCTCGGCCTCGAGCAGAAGCTCAACGACAAGCACAAGCTCTCCGCCTACTACATCTACGCCGAAGAAGCTGAGCAGCGCGCCAAAGCTGCTGGCGACAACCCGACCCGCTTCACCATGGGGCACGAGGTCAACGCTTATTATGACTACGCCGTCAGCAAGGGGCTGACCTTCACCCTGGCCGGCGCTTACCTGTTCGCCGACAGCGATTACCAGAGCCGCACTGGCGTCAATACCTACGAAGGTGGCGACGACGCCTGGAAACTCGGCACCGCCCTGACCTACACCTTCTAGAGCTTGGCCGGAAACTTCCGGTTGTGTTATCCTCTGGCCGGGCCTTCGGGTCCGGCCTTTTTTCATCCTTACGGCTTCAACCCAAGCTTCAACGCAAAGGCGCTAAGGGTAGCTCAAGGCGCCAAGAAAACCGGGATCGAGGTTCAATCAAAAAGGGTCTTCCTTTGCGCCTTCCGTTTTTCCTTCGCGACTTTGCGTTAATAATCAAGATTTATCGATGGTCTGCTTCAGCAAAGGAGATTCCGTGTGAGCAGGTTGTATTTTCCGCTGGCCCTGGTGCTGTCGTTCTTTTTCAGTCTGCCTCACCCGGCAATGGCCGGACCGGTGGAAGAGGTGGCCGGCGCTTTTCGCCCGGCGGCCGGTGTCGTGATCATGCAGGCCGGCGATGAGTACCTGATCGATCTGGACGCCGCCAAGGGGCTGCGGGAAGGGGATCTGCTGACGGTTACCGTGCCGGGGGAGAAGATTGTTCATCCGGTCTCCGGCCAGGTCCTCGGGAGCCTCGATACCGTCAAAGGGGTGCTGCAGGCGACCCGGGTCAAATCCGGCTACTCCTACGTACGTCCCCTGGGTTCCGTCCAGGGGATCGGCCGCGGCGATGTCATCCGCCGCTGGGAGCAGGTGCCGACCGCTTTCCAGGGGGAAGGGGAGGAGGCCGACCTTCTCGCCCGCGACCTGCAGGCGGCTTTGCCGCACCTCGATTGGCGCAGCAACGGGGGGAAAGAGGTCCTGCTGACGTTCGTCCTGGGCGGCGGTCGGCTGGAAGCCCGTGGCCCCGGGGGGACGCTGCTCGCCTCGGCCCTGATCGGCAGTCAGCAGACGCCTCCTTCGAGTGCAGTCGGCGGGCCTTCGCCATCTTTGCCCTCTGCCGCTCTCCCTCCGGCCATTGTCGCTGCCCCCGCGCCAGCGGCGCCGGCGACCGCTTCGGCCATCGTTCGCCGGGAGGCAACGGCGACCGAGGGGGTCTGGTTCGGTCCTGATTTCGCCGCTGAAATCGTCGGTATTCATGTCGCCGACCTCGACGGCGATGGCCGCCAGGAGGTGGCAATCGCCCTTCCTTACCGTCTGGAAGTGGGGCGGGTAACGGCAGGCAGCTACACGCCGCTGGCGGCCCTCGACCTCGGGTTCGGGCAGAAGGTGGTCTCTCTCGACGGGGCCGATCTTGATGGCGACGGTCGAGTCGAACTCTACCTGACGGCGGCCGATGAGGGGGAACTGCGTTCCCTCCAGGTCGGCCTTCAGGGGGAGAAGCTGAAGCTGTTGGCCAGCAAGCTCCCCTGGTATATGCGCTCCATTCAACTCCCCGGGGAAGGGGCGGTCCTCCTCGGCCAGCGGATGGGTGGCGGTGAGCGCGACTTCGATGGCCCGATCTTCCGCCTCACCTTGAGTCAAGGAAAAGTGGCCGAGGGGGCGCCCGTCGACCTTCCGGCAAGCATCAGCTTGTTCGGCTTCTCACCCCTGCCGGGGGATGCCGGTCTCCGCACCTACGCCCAGCTCAATGTCTATGATGAACTCAAAGTGGTCGGCCGGGACGGTCAGGAAATCTGGAAAAGTGAAGAGCGGGTGGGGGGGAGCGAGTCGTTCATCGAGCGCCTCGATCCGACCAAGAACCCGATCTCGGGTCCGGCCACCCGCAACGCCTTCATGCCGCCGCGTCTGCTTCAGGGGCCCGAGGGGACGCTGCTGGTGCCGGTCAATGAGGGGAGCCGCCTGCTCGCCCGAATCCGCACCTTCGACAAGAGCCGCCTGCGGGCCATGACCTGGAACGGCTTCGCCCTGCAGGAG
>JACZKF010000593.1 GCA_014860175.1 Desulfuromonadales bacterium
CGAGGACATGGTGGTCGATGCCCACGATCCGTCCAGGAAGCTCCGGCCGATGATGACCACGGCCGACCTCTCCTTGCGCTTCGATCCGATCTACGAGCCGATCGCCCGGCGCTACCTGGAAAACCCCGAGGAGTTTGCCGACGCTTTCGCCCGCGCCTGGTTCAAGCTGACCCACCGCGACATGGGCCCGCGCCCGCGCTATCTCGGCCCGGAGGTTCCCGCGGAAGAACTCATCTGGCAAGACCCCGTCCCCGCGGTCACGTATCCATCGATTGATGCGCAGGACATCGCCCCCCTCAAGGGCAGGATTCTCGCATCGGGACTGTCTGTCTCCCAACTCGTCTCAACGGCTTGGGCGTCGGCGTCTACGTTCCGTGGCTCCGACAAGCGCGGCGGTTCGAACGGGGCACGCATCCGTCTCGCTCCGCAGAAGGACTGGGCAGTGAACCAGCCTAGCCAACTGGCGACGGTGCTGAAGACCCTTGAGGGAATCCAAAAGGAGTTCAACAATGCGCAGTCCGGCGGGAAGATGGTTTCGCTCGCTGACTTGATTGTTCTGGCCGGCTGCGCAGGGGTCGAGCAGGCGGCCAAGAACGCCGGCCACCAGGTGACCGTCCCCTTCACGCCGGGGCGCACCGATGCATCGCAGGAGCAGACCGACGTCAAGTCCTTCGCCGTCCTCGAACCTGTTGCCGACGGATTCCGCAACTATCTCAAGACCAGGTACACCGTATCGCCGGAGGAGCTGCTGGTCGACCGGGCGCAGCTGCTGACGCTGACTGCTCCCGAGATGACGGTGCTGGTCGGCGGCCTGCGCGTCCTGAATGCCAACTTCGGACAGTCGCAACACGGCGTCTTCACCAAGCGGCCGGAGACACTTACCAACGACTTCTTCCTAAATCTGCTCGACATGGGCACCACCTGGACGGCGGCCGCGGAGGATGCCGAGCTGTTTGAGGGTCGTGATCGAAAAACGGGCGAACTCCAATGGAGCGGCACCCGTGTCGACCTGATTTTTGGTTCACACAGCCAACTCAGAGCCTTGGCGGAAGTCTATGGATGTGATGACTCCCAGGAGAAGTTCCTGAATGACTTTGTCTCGGCCTGGAACAAGGTCATGAACTTGGACCGCTTCAACTTCGCCTGATTGCAGCGTAGGCGGAGGGGACCTCTGAGTTGAATATAGGCCTGTGCCACGCTCATCTTCGGAAACCCGAGGAGTAGGGTGCTCACCGTTGTCCCATGAAAAAACAAGGGCTTACGGCTTCTGCTGCAGGCCCTTGTTCTTTTGTGGAATTGTGAATAAAGCGCAACAAGTCAACCAGCGTCGCTCATGGCATGGCGCGTTACAGTTTTACTTTTACGCCGGAGAAGGTGTAGATCGCGAATTATGGAAATCGGCATTGCCCGCCATTTCCCGCTCTGCTATTATTTTCCGCATAGAAGAGGGGTCCGCAATGAACGAAGTCTTTTTCCTGGTTGCCGAAAGTCTTGAGGGGGGATACACGGCCCGCGCCCTCGGCGAGTCGATCTTTACCGAGGCCGAAACGGTGGAGGAGCTGCACGCCAATGTGCGCGACGCTGTCCGCTGTCATTTCGAGGAAGACAAGGTGCCGAAAATGATTCGGCTCCATTTTGTACATGAGGAAATCATCGCCGTATGAGGCTGCCGCGCGATCTCACCGGGAACGAGTTGGCCAAGGCTCTGGCCGCTCTCGGCTACCAGATCACGCGACAGACAGGCAGCCATATCAGGCTGACGACCGCTCGCGACGGCGAGCACCATGTCACTATTCCCGCCCACAATCCGCTCAAAATAGGCACTCTCGCTGCCATCCTCACCGACCTCGAAACGCACCACCGGATTTCCCGCGAAGAACTTCTGAACTTCCTGAACTAGCGTTGTTCAACGCATGGCTATGAGGATCCCTGATGTTACAAGGTAACGGTGGTATATGAACGGAAAAACGACCAAACTCGTCCTGGTGGTGGTGATCGCGGCCCTGATCACCGCCTATTTCGTCTTCGATATCGGTCAGTATCTGACCCTCGATTATCTCAAGGGGCGGCAGTTCGACTTCCAGCAGTTCTACGCAGAAAACAAGGCTCTGACCCTCGGCGGCTATTTCGTCATCTACGTGGCGGTCACCGCCCTTTCCCTCCCCGGCGCCGCCATCATGACCCTGGCCGGCGGGGCGCTCTTCGGCTTTCTGCCGGCCCTGATCGTCGTCTCCTTCGCCTCCAGCATCGGCGCGACCCTGGCTTTCCTGGTCAGCCGCTTTCTGCTGCGCGACTGGGTGCAGGCCCGTTTCGGTGACCGGCTGCAGGCGGTCAACGCCGGCATCGAGAAGGAGGGGGCTTTCTACCTCTTCACCCTGCGCCTGGTGCCGCTCTTCCCCTTTTTCGTCATCAATCTGGTCATGGGTCTCACCCCCATGCGCCCCCGCACCTTCTACTGGGTCAGCCAGCTCGGTATGCTGGCCGGGACGGTGGTCTTCGTCAATGCCGGCACCCAGCTCGGGCAGATCGAAACCCTCTCGGGGATTCTCTCCCCGACTTTGCTCATCTCCTTCGCCCTGCTCGGCGTCTTTCCCCTGCTGGCCCGAAAGGGGGTCGACTTGATGGAATCGCGCCGCGTCCTCAAGGACTACGCCAAACCGAAGAAGTTCGACTACAACCTGGTGGTGATCGGTGCCGGGTCGGCCGGACTGGTGACCTCCTACATCGCCGCGACGGTCAAGGCCAAGGTGGCGCTGATCGAAAAAGACAAGATGGGCGGCGACTGCCTGAACACCGGCTGCGTGCCGAGCAAGGCGCTGATCCGCTCGGCGCGGATGCTCTCCTGTTTCCGCCGGGCCGAGGAGTTCGGCCTCCGCCGGGCCGAGGCGAACTTCGATTTTGCCGAGATCATGGAGCGGGTGCAGCGCATCATCGGCAAGATCGAGCCCCACGACTCCGTCGAGCGCTATACCTCCCTGGGGGTGGAGGTCATGCAGGGAGCGGCGACCATCACCTCCCCCTGGACGGTGGAGGTCGACGGCCGCACCCTGACCACCCGCGCCATCGTCGTCGCCACCGGCGCCGGTCCCCTGGTGCCGCCGATCCAGGGGCTCAACCGCATCGACTATCTGACCTCGGACAACCTCTGGGCCTTGCGGGAGCTGCCACGGCGGCTGGTCGTCCTTGGCGGCGGCCCCATCGGCTGCGAGATGACCCAGGCCTTCGCCCGCTTCGGCGCGCAGGTTACCCAGGTGGAAATGGGGCCGCGCCTCATGCCGCGCGAGGACGAGGACGTCTCTGAATTCGTCCGGGGCCGCTTCGAGGCTGAGGGGGTGCGGGTCCTCACCGCCCACGCCGCCCAAGAGGTGAAGGTCGAGGGGGAGAAAAAGGTGCTCGTCTGCGAGTACGAGGGAGCGCCGGTGGCGATCGAATTCGACGCCATCCTGGTCGCCGTCGGGCGCCAGGCCAACGTCAAGGGGTTCGGCCTGGAGGAGCTGGGGGTGCGTCTCGATCCGCGCGGCACCATCGAGACCGATCCCTTTCTGCGCACCAACTTCCCCACTATCTTCTGCGCCGGGGATGTGGCCGGCCCCTTCCAGTTCACCCATACCGCCGCCCACCAGGCGTGGTACGCGGCGGTCAACGCCCTGTTCGGGCAATTCAAGAAGTACCGCGCCGACTACCGCGTCATCCCCTGGACGACCTTCACCGATCCGGAGGTGGCCCGGGTGGGCTTAAGCGAAGCCGAAGCCCGGGAGAAGAAGATTGCCTTCGAGGTCGCCCGCTTCGAGTTGTCTGAGCTCGACCGGGCCATCACCGAAGGGGAGGAGCACGGCTGGGTGAAGGTCCTCACCCCCCCCGGCAAGGACCAGATCCTCGGGGTCGCCATCGTCGGCTCCCATGCCGGCGATCTGCTGGCCGAATTCGTCCTGGCGATGAAGTACGGCATCGGCTTGAACAAGATTCTCGGCACCATCCACTCCTACCCGACCCTGGCCGAGGCGAACAAAATGGCGGCCGGCGCCTGGAAGAAGCAGCACGTGCCGGAGAAGCTCCTCGGCTGGGTGGAGCGCTATCACGCTTGGCGACGGGGATAGGGATTATGTCGATTCGCACCATAACGGACCCCACTTTTTACCGCATTCGGGTCGACACCCCGAAACGGAACTTTTCGGGTAGAGTGGAAATTAAATAAGGACCTGGAAAGGGATTCAGAAAATGGTGGAAACATTCAAAGATCGTCTTAAAAGAGTCAGCCGACGGTATATCCGTTTCGACACGCTGCAGACCCTGCAGCTCAACCTCGGCACCCTGTGCAACATGCGCTGCGAGCACTGCCATGTCGGCGCTTCCCCGGCGGGGCAGAAGGTCATGGGGCGGCCGATCATCGACCAGATTGCCGAGATCGTGAAGCGCATACCGGGTATCGCCCTGGACATCACCGGAGGGTGCCCGGAGATGAATCCGCACTTCCGGCATCTGATCGAGAAGACCGAAGGCTCTGCGCGACGCATCGTCCGCAGCAATCTGACCATTCTCAGCGAACCGGGATACGAGTGGCTCCCCGACTTTTTCCGGGAGCAGCGCCTGGCGGTCACCGCCTCTCTCCCCTGTTACCTGGAGGAGAACGTCGATCGCCAGCGGGGGAAGGGAACCCACGCCCGCAGCATCGCCGCCCTGCGCCGCCTGAACCAGCTCGGCTACGGCACGGAACTGGAGCTGAACCTCGTCTACAATCCCGGCAGCGACTTCATCCCCGGCTCGCAGCAGCTGCTGGAAGACGCCTACAGAAAGGAGCTGGCGGACAAGTACGGCCTTCGCTTCAACCACCTCTTTACCCTCACCAACGCCCCCATCGGCCGCTTTCGTGCATTCCTGGAAGGGAACGGGAGTTATGAGCGCTACATGAACCTCCTTTCCTCCCGCTTCAACCCCGATGCCGCGGAAAACATCATGTGCCGCACTTTGATCAGCGTCGACTGGGAAGGGGTCCTCTACAACTGCGACTTCAACCAGGCGATCGGACTGCCGATTACCGGTTCGGGCGGGGAGATCCTGACCATCGGGGAACTGGAGGCGGCGGCCAGAAGCGGCAAGGAGCTTTTCCTCTCCGATCACTGCTACTGCTGCACCGCCGGGGAGGGGTCGAGCTGCACCGGGGCGCTGGTGGCGTGAGTTGATCAGGAGAGACGGGAGGCAGAGATGAAGCAGCAGAAGATAGTTTTTCCCAACGCCGAAGGCAACTCGCTGGCGGCGCTGCTCGATCTGCCGGAGGACGAGAAGCCGATCGCCTATGCGCTCTTCGCCCACTGCTTTACCTGCACGAAAAACATCATCGCCGCCGCCAACATCGCCCGGGCTCTCAGCCGTCAGCGGATCGCCGTGCTGCGCTTCGATTTCACCGGACTGGGGGAGAGCACGGGTGATTTCGCCGAGACGACCTTCTCCTCTCAGATCGGCGATCTGGTCGCCGCCGCCCGTTTTCTCGAAGCACAGTACGAAGCCCCGAAGATCCTTATCGGCCATTCGCTGGGGGGGACGGCCGTTCTGCACGCCGCCTCGAAGATCTCTTCGGCCAAAGCGGTGGTCACCCTGGCCGCCCCCTGCGATCCGGCGCACGTGGTCGGACTGCTCCAGGACTCGCGGGAAGAGATCGAGCGCTCCGGCGAGGCGAGTGTCATGATCGCCGGGCGCCCCTTTACTATCCGCAAGGAGTTCATCGACGACATCGAGGCGCAGAATCCGCGCGAGATTATCCGCCGACTCGATGCCGCGCTGCTGGTCATGCACTCCCCCCGGGACCGGATCGTCGGCATCGACCATGCCGCCGACATCTACCAGGCGGCGCGGCACCCGAAAAGCTTCCTCTCCCTCGACCCGGCCGATCACCTCCTCTCCCGGAAGGAAGATTCGCGCTATGCCGGCGACATGATCGCCGCCTGGGCCAGGCGCTATCTCGACCTCCACGAAAAAGAAGCGATCGCTTTACCGCAGGCGACCGACAACCGGGTCACCGTGCGCACCGGGACCGAAGGGTTCCGCACCGAGATGTTCGCCCGCGGCAAGGCTCTTGTGGCGGACGAGCCCGAGTCGCTCGGCGGCACGGGGCAGGGGCCGACCCCTTATGATTACCTGCTCGCCGCCCTCGGCTCCTGCACCAGCATGACCGTGCAGATGTATGCCCGCCGGAAGAAGTGGCCCCTTGAGGCGGCGGTGGTGCGCCTGACGCATGCAAAGGTCCACGCCGACGATTGTGCGCACTGTGACGAGGCGGAGCGCAGGATCGACCGGTTCGAACGGGAGCTGGAGCTGATCGGACCTTTGACCGACGAGCAGCGGCAACGCCTGCTGGAGATCGCCGAGAAATGCCCGGTGCACCGTACGCTGAAAACGGCGCCGGTGATCGAGACGCGGCTGCGGGAAGAAGACAGTTAATCCGGCATCACCTGCGGAAAGTGCCGAGGGATCGGCTATGTGTCCCCAGATCAGAAATTGCTGTGGTTGCCTAAAAGCATCGATTCGGGAAGTGCCTTCGTTGACATCATGGTCGCACTTGCTAGCTTTCCTGAGTACGTCGGCTGTGAACCCCAATTGAGGAGAGTCCCATGAAACTGCGCAGTCTCGTAGCCATCGCCGCTCTGACCGGCCTAGTGGTGCCGATGAGCCTTCTGGCCATGTCTCACGGCAAGGAAATGCCTGCTGCAGAAGGCAAGGCGCTTTACCAGTACATCACCCAGACCGACTCTTACGAGAAGTGGCCCATGTGGCCAGGGAAGAAAGAATTCTATTCGGGTACCGAACCGCATGGGGCTCTGCTGACGACCTACGTCAATGAGCCGGCGCTGCAGGCTTTGCAGAAAAATGCCCCTTTGCCGGACGGCGCCATCATCGTCAAGGAGAACTATACTCCGGACAAGAAGCTGGCGGCGGTTACGGTGATGTACAAGAAGGCCGGTTTCAATCCGCAGGCGGGGGATTACTTCTGGCTGAAATACGGACCCCAGGGGAAGATCGAGGCGGAAGGGAAGGCTGATGGCTGCATCAATTGCCATCGGGCCGCCCAGGGGAATGATTTTTTATTTACCAATGATCAGCAGAAGAAATAGTCAGGCCGCCCGATGCGCCGGAAAGGGGTCACTTCGGCTTTCCGGCGCATAAGGGGTGGTTAACCTCCGCGGTTCTGATGAAGTCAGCAATACACATATCTGGCTGCTCAGATCAGCGGTTGATCTATTTCAACTCTTCCTTCATCCGCTCGAACTCCTCCCGGCTTATTTCCCCACGGGCGTAACGGACTTTGAGAATGTCCATGGGAGACTCTTTCCCCTGACCGGCTTCCGGGGGCTTTCTTGCCAAGAGCCACCTTGCCGCACAGATCACGCCGAAAATGGCGAATCCCCAAAACAAGAGCATCAACACCCACATCAGCGGCCCCATCGTCCCCCATCCGTTCATCATTCCGTAGCCGTGCATCTTGCGTGATCCCCCTTTCAGTCCTGCTTTCCTGCTTGCAACTCCCTCAGAAAACTGACCGTCGCCTCGGGTTCGGGGCGAATCGTGTAATCGGTGCCGACCTCGGCGTGACGAACGATGCCGTCGGGGGTGACGATGCACCGGGCCGGCAGGGGCAGAGTCCAGCTGTCATCGCCGTTGAAGCGCGGCAGGTCAAGCCCGAACTTCAGGTAGACCTCGCGCAGATAGTCGGGAAAGGCGTAACCCAGGCCGAATTGCCCAGTCACCTGGTTGCCCGGGTCGAGCAGGAGCGGGAAGCCGAGACGGTGCTTCTCAGCCATCTGCCGGGCGTATTTTGCCAGCATCGGTGAGATCGCCACCAGTTGCGCTCCAGCTTCCTCGATTTGCGGCAGGACGTTTTGCAGAGCCTCCAGCTCCGCATTGCAGTACGGTCACCATACCCCCCGGTAGAAGGTCACCACCAGCGGCCCTTGGGCAAGGAGGTCGGCGGAGCTCAACTCGCCGCCTCGGGCCGAGGCGAGGGTGAACTCGGGCATCCGGTCACCGTGCCTGAGCACCGTCTTCAAGATGTCGGAGCGCTCCAGTTCCTTCGCCGCCCGATCCATGAGTTCCAGACTTTGCGGGTCAGCCTTTTCCTTGAATCCTGCTTTGATCTCATCAAGCTTCGCCTGCAATGTCATCGTTTCCTCCTTTGAATGCGGACCCCTACCAACCTTCATCTTAGCCGATCACAAACCGTTCGCACCATATTTCCTCCAGGTTCGAAGGAGGGGGAGGGGCACGGAGTGGGCCGCATGAACGCTGACCGGTCAGTGCGTATAATCGATCAGGAGGATGTCGGGGCCGACCGCTCTGCGAATGCTTTCGCGCATCTGGGTGTAATGGGGGCAGGCCATGCCGATCGGGTTACCTCTGCTGATGCATGAAGCGAAGACAATCGCCTTGGCGCCGCGCTCGACCATGACCTTGGCGCGGGCGATCGCCCGCTTCCCGGGGCAGCCGCCGCAGGAGACGAACCCCATGACCTCCACCGGCCCTGTCTCCTCAAAGGCTTTCACCCCTTCGGCGGCCACCTTGAAATCGGTATTGCCGGGGCACAGGTCCTCCGTCTGCTGGCAGCGTATGATTCCCACTTTCATTCCGGTATTCCTTTCTTCTGCGTTGAAACTCCAGGCTCGGCTACAGCAGCACCTGTCGCAGGTAATGAATCACCTCCTCCAGCTCCTCCCAGGTGGTGGCGCGGCCGAGGCTGAACCGCACTGCGCCCATCCCCTCTTCCAGGGGGACGCCCATGGCGGCCAGGACCGGGGAGAGGGTCACCGAGCCGGCGTGGCAGGCCGAGCCGGTGGAGGCGGCGACCTGCGGCAGGCGGCCGAGGAGCTCGGCGCCGATACGGCCGGGGAAGTTGACGCTGAGGGTGTTGGGGAGCCGCTGCGTCGGGTGGCCGTTGAGGGTGACCTTCGCCCCGAACGTCTGCCGCAGTCCGTCCCAGAAACGATCGCGCAGCTTTTCCACCTGCGGCGCGTCGATCCAGCCGCCGGCCACCTCACAGGCGGTCCCGAGGGCCGCCGCGAGCAGCACGTTTTCCGTCCCGGCCCGTCTCCCCTCCTCGTGCCCGGCGCCGTGGATGAACGGCTCGATGCGCGTCCCCTCCCGGATGTACAGAGCACCGATCCCCTTGGGCGCGTAGAGCTTGTGCCCGGCCAGCGAAAGCAGATCGACCCCAAGGGGATCGACCCCGGTGGGGACCTTGCCGACGCTCTGGGCCGCGTCGGTGTGGCAGAGGACTCCGGACTCCCGGGCGATGGCGGCGATTTCCGCAACCGGCTGGATCGTCCCGACCTCGTTGTTGGCGTGCATCACCGAAATCAGGATCGTACGGGGGGTGATCGCCCGGCGCACCGCGTCCGGATCGACCCGGCCGAAACGGTCGACGGGGAGCACGGTCACCTTCGCTCCGAGCTTCTCCAGAAACCGGCACGGGTTGAGGACGGCCGGGTGCTCCACCGCCGTGGTGATGATGTGCTCCCCCCGCTCGCGATGGGCGAAGAACACCCCCTTGATGGCGTGGTTGTTCGACTCGCTGCCGCCGCTGGTGAAGACGACTTCGGTCGGGTCACAGTCCAGGAGACCCGCCACCTGCGCCCGCGCCCGCTCCACCGCATCCTTGGCCGGCGCGCCAGCCCAGTGCAGGCTCGACGGGTTGCCATAATGCTGCGTCAGGAAAGGGCGCATCGCCTCGACCGCCTCCGGGGCGATGGGGGTGCTGGCGTTGTAGTCGAGGTAGATTGCCTTGGTCATGCTGGTCTCCCGTCCGGGCCGGGCTTCCGGAAGAGCAGTCCGTAATGGTAGGGCCGCAGATCGAACCGCTCTTCTGCAAAGGAAAAGCCGGCAGTTCTCCCCCACGCGATGCACTGTTCGGGGCGCGGCCGGATTTCCAGCGCCGGCCCCCGGGGGGTGGTGGGATCGTAGTTCCAGTGGATGACGGCCAATCTGCCGCCGGGCCGGAGAATGCGGCAGGACTCACCCATCAGGCCGACCGGATCTTCGTGGTGGAGAATGTTGAAGAGCAGCGCCGCGTCGACGGAGCTTTCCGCCAGGCCGGAACCCGAACCGACGAAGTCGCGAACTTCGGTCCGCACGTTCGCAACTCCCTCCTGCCGGCACTTGGCGTGAACTGTCTCGACCATCTCCGGTTCGATGTCGAGAGCATGCACGGTGCCCGAGACCAGCTTCGCCGCCGCCAGGGTGAAGGTGCCGTAACCGCAGCCGAAATCGACCAGAGTCTCCACCCCGCGATCCAGCCCGAAGACGCCCAGAATCTCCTCCGGGCGGAAAAAGCCGGACCAGCGCTCCTCGTCCGGCATGCCGCTGTCACGGACTTTCATCCATTCACCTCCATCGCCAGGGCCATCTCCTTCTCCTGCTGGATCTGTTCTTTGGTCTTGCGCACGACCGGCACGCCCGCCGCGAGAAGGGAAAGAATGCTCTCCACGATCTGCGGGCGGCTCAGGTAATAGCAGCGCAGGGCGCCGTCCTGAGCGAAATCGACCAGCCCGGCGTGGCGCAGGACCGCCAAGTGCTGGGAGATGTTCGCCTGGGAGGCGGGGAGGATCTCCTCCATGTCGGTCACACACCTGGTCCCGGTCAAAAGTTCCGCGACGATCTGCAGGCGGGTCGGATGGGCGAGGGCTTTCAGGGTGGCAGCCCAGTTATCGGCCTGATCGGTTTTCATAGCAAACTCCGGAAGCATATTCGAATAACCTAATACGCTTGTGTTTACCGTTTTTACCTGGCAGATGCAAGGATTTTCCGTCCCCGAGGACGATCTGGATGGCCGGGCAGGATGAAAGCGGTGGCTATTCGATGGGTCAGCAATGTGCGGGATCGCTCCGAAGGCATCTGACCAAAACTCAGCCGCCGGGCTGTTGATTCCACATGGCGGCGAAAGTTCGACTGTAGCCTTATTGAGTAGAGCTTCCCAGGGACTTTTCCGGGCGGGCGAGGAAGGCCAGGACGGCCTGTTTGTAGGAGATGAAATCCGGCAGGTGATGGTGCAGGATCAAGATGACGATTGCCCCATCCACGGTCGCATATTGATGAACGACGATGTTGCGGAATTTGGCCATCCGTTCCATTTGGGCGCCAAGATGGGGGGAAATTACCTGGTTTTCCGCCAGAACTTTGAAGGTCAGCGGCTTATCCATCAATGGCATACCTCCGCAACAAGATATCGCATTCCTTTCGGCTGAAGTCGAAGAACTCCCGCCGCGTCAGGGATTCGTAGGCATGGCGAAACGGTGGATTCCGATCGGCGAGGATGCGGCGGTTTTGCAGTATCCGGCCGGCCAGACTGAGCGGGGCGGTGTTGAGAGGGACGAGGTCCAACTCGGCCGTGCCGAGGGCATCGGCCAGTCGATCGAAAAGGTCGAGCTTCCGCCTGGCGAGATCGGCTTTTGAATCGAAGTAGACCGCAATGTCCACGTCAGAAAGAGGAGTCGGCCGGCCGGCGGCAAACCCGCCGAAAAGATAAGCGAAGACCACTCCCGCCTCCTCGGAGAGGATCTTCTCGACCGCCGGTAGCCGGTCGATGGTCTGCGGATCTATAAGCTTGAATTTGATCATGAAAAACCATAGCACTTCCGGGGGTAAACGACAATTTCGAAAATCGATTTCGAAAATTTCGCTTTCTCTTCTCCCTGGTCGTCTACAACCACCAGGTGGAGACGCTGGTTCCGGCCCAGAGCTCCGCCAATATCGTTTCTCATGATCCTCTCCTTTCGGGGCTGCCGGTTGACATCAGAAAAACTCAGTTTCGTGATGCCATCTGACCACAGCCGCCGAAGAGAGTCGTCATCGGGTGGTAAAAAGGTTGTAAAAAGAGTGTCAGGTGCTGTTAGCGAGCAGCAGAAGAAAAAGAAGTTTTCTCACGCCATGGAGGGGAAGATACTTCGACCCCCGGAAAAACTCAATCTTTGACATCGTGATCAGACTCTTTCCATGGCAATTAAGGACCGTCCCATGTCTTCAAATTCGCACGCGCCGGATGGGCGGAGAAGGAGATTGTTGCCCAGTTGCAGCGGCCGGCGTTCAGCAGCCTCTCGAGCGTGGCGTTCAGGTATCTGCACTTTTGGGATACTGCCTGCAACTGCGAGGCGATGGAGCCGGTTGGGGATGGGAAGCCATACTCGCGAGTTGAACATTGGTGGCGTTCTGAGGGTGGGCAGATGCGGCAGCCCCGCCCCTGGTCCTTGAGGAGGTGGGGGGTAGATTCATCTTGGAGCGCACGCCCCTCAGCTTGGAAAATCCAAATCGAAATCGGTATCGGGATCAGATTGACCGCATCGGGATCGATTTCGATTTCGATCCCGATAGCGATAGCGATAGCGATAGCGATTTCGGCGCGGGGCTAATGGAGGAGATTGAGAAGGGAGCTGGGAATTTGGATCCTGTAGACCTGACCCTTCTGGCTGCACGGAAAAGGAGATAAAACAATAGGTAGGAATCGAAGTGCGCTCGAAAATGAGCACATTGACTACTCTCGAACTGCATCGACCTCCGAGGTTTTGAAAACCTCGGGGGTCCTCTCACAAAAACACAGTGACGGAACCGCCAGACGTTTACTTGATTCGAGTTCAAGTCGTGACTTTCATCTTTTGGCAGAGCCGAGGTTTTCGATCTCGCCCCACCGCCAGTGAATAATCACCCGCCCATGGCTGATTCCGTCGCTGTTAAAATCATGATACCGCCGCCAGGGCTCGGCGTCAACCAGGGGTAACCAAAGATATTACCGCTAAAACGTCAGGTTACCTGCCTTCTAATCTTTGGTTCCATAACCCGCGGGTCTTCTGTCGCGAGATGATTAATTGGTAGAATTATAGGGCAAGGGAAAGGGAAAGGAGATAAAGCAAATGGCTAAGGACCATGGACCACAGATCAAGGATGATGAACAGTACGAAGCCTTGCGGCGCCAGGGGATGAGCAAGGAGAAGGCGGCGCGGATTGCCAACACCGACCGCCAGGAAGCGGCGCGCAAAGGGGGGAAGGCCGGGAAATACGAGGACTGGACGAGGGCCGACCTGTACGAGAAGGCCAAGGAGGTGGGGATCGAGGGGCGCTCGAAAATGAGCAAGGATGAGCTCATTGACGCCTTGCGGTATCATTGACCCGCCGCCGCCCTTTTCAGCCTCACCCCTCGGTCAACACATCCAGCGGCACGGCAAGGACGCGGGCGATGGCGGCAAGGGTTTCCACCGTTCCCTGCCGCTTGCCGGACTCGATCTGCGACAGGTAAGGCTTGCTGATGCCGGCCTGATCCGCCAATGCCTGCTGGGTCAGGCCGCGACGCTCGCGCCAGAGCTTGATCGGTGCCTCGCCTTCCAGTTCGCGACGCAGAATCTCGGCTGGCACCATGAACTCGCGCCCCGCCCGGTAGGCCTCGTGAAACTCGGCTACTACGGCCGCATCGGCTTTGTCTTCGAGGGCCTGCAGCAGACGGAGATAGTCGGCATAAGGGATCACGGCGTACTCGGGCTTGCCGTCTTTTTCGATAATTTGAGCTTTCATTGGTAAACCTCTCCCCGCGGCGCGATGCGCACGACGGCAATCAACAGGGACTGCTCCTGGAGCAGGTAGACGACCCGCCAGTCACCGACCCGCAAACGGTAGCCGGGGTGATTGGTGAGCTTGCGCACGTTGTTGTTCGGGGCAAACGGGTCGGCGGCCAACGCCTCGATCTTCTCCATGACGAGCCTGGCCGTGTTGCGCGGCATGCTTTTCAGGGCCTTGCGGGCGGCCTTGGAGTATTCGATCGAGAACATGTTCATATGTTAGCAAATAGCTAACAGAAAAGCAAACAGGCAGTAATGCAGACAGTGCAACAAGCGTTGTAGTAGCGAGGAGATCAGGAGTATCTGGACCAAGCCTCAGGATGCCGGCTCGGGGATTAACAGGGTTTTTGGCCTTGAAACTGTGCTTCTAAACGGAAATGGGAGGGGCATTTCGTGGCTTTGCTGCTTATAATTGAGCACTTGCGCTGGTCCGATCCCAACATCAACGGGACATCGAGGGTGATCTTGATCACGGCACTCTGGGCGGGGCCGGACGGCAGCACCCCCCGGTCGAGGGCCAGGTCGCAACGGACCAGCGGCGCCGCCGCCCAAGCGCCGGTCGGGCCGACCAGTCCGACCATAGCCAATAAAGTTGTACAGATCGCCAGTTTTCTCATGATCCTCTCCTTTCGGGGCTGCCGGTTGACATCAGAAAAAGCCATTTCGTGATGCCATCTGACCACAGCCGCCGAAGAGAGTCGTCATCGGGTGGTAAAAAGGTTGTAAAAAGAGTGTTAGGTGCCGCTAGCGAGCAGCAGAAGAAAAAGAAGATTTCGGACGCCCAGATCATCGCGGCCGGGGAAAGCCTCACCTTCTCGATGGAGAGGCAGTTAAGCTAATTTTAAAATTTGCTGCTGTGATTCACCTAAAACCTTATTGAGCAATTCCGTTCCAGGCACATCATCGTAACGGTCATGCAACTTTTCACGTAACTTAAAAAGTCTTGCCTCCGCCGTCCTGACCAACTGACCAAATGGCATAGCCTGCACTTTTCCCAATATCGGATTTTCTCCAATCCCTCTCGTCGGTGATGTCCTGTCACTAATCCGATCTCCGACAACATATGCCATAACAAAGGGGGCCCCTTCAATGTGGCCGCTGTGGAGCATATCTTCGACATACGCAATGGCCTGATCTATCTCTTTCCGACCGATTGTAAATCCTCCTTTTTTTAGCTCGATGATTAAGATATTTTGCATTTTGATCAGGCCAGAGTTCGAGTCAAAACTCTCAACCGCAACGGCGCTTAGGGTCGAATCTCGAAGAATAACTAAGTCCGGCCTTTTTCGAGAGTTGATGAAATCGCAACCCTTTGCAGTGGCGCCAAATACCTTTTTGACTGCATTTTTCAGGGAAACATTCGACGAATATTCGTGGGTATCAAATTCGGGTCCAAAAAGCCAACGCGCTTCAGTGACCAGAGGGTGAAGGGTTTTAAGTTCATCCACATGCGGGTCGCCCGAGAGCTTTTTAATCGCTTCAATAACCGTTATCCTGCGGTCGATTTCATCCAGTACTGCCAGTGCATCCTTCACTGTCCAGTCACTCAGCAGCCGGTCCAGCCCCTCGATATCCTCTTCGCTGAATGTCGAGAGTCTCTTTAAAAGAGCCGCTCCGCTTCTCGACTGCTCCAGGTTGATCAGAGCCTGCACAGCCAATGAAAGTGCTTCCGGTTGAACAGTCGGACTTTGGGTCGTGATGTCATCGATAAATTGTGCAACCTCCAGTTTGGCTAATGGCCTAAGCTCGGAGAGGTTCGTTCGATTCTCCCGATAAACCGTCTCCTTCGTCTCCTGAATCCGTTCGCCAGACACCTTAACGAACATTTGCCGGACATATTCCTCCACCACAGTAAAGACATTGTCGACAGTCTCTGAGCGCTTGAACCCCGACCAATCTAGCTGGATTTCTCCAAACAGATCCTCGGTTTTTATGACCGCTGTATATCGTTTGGCAAAATGCGTACGTCCATCGGCAAGCGATCGATTGCCCAACACCCAGGAAGGATCACCGACAAGTCGTCCACCAACCCAGAAGGCTACCCCCTGTCGGATCATCGTTCTCGCCGCCTTTGTGGAATCGATAAACATGGCGCACAGCTTAATACAGGGCAAGACCAACAACTCGGTCTGGTCGAGAAGGCCAGGATGATCAGTCAGAGGGACCGATCGCCCGTTGACGATTACCTCGAACTTGGGGTCATGAAGAAATCTCGCTGAAAGGACTTCCCGGATTTTATCGACCGGAGGCAAATGACGCACAACCTCGGCTATCAGGCGGGTTCCATGACCTTTAGCTTGATAGGGTCTCTCTTCTTCCAGAACAAAGGGATCACTGGAGCTTGATGTGGAAATTTTGAACCGACCTCCGGAATCGCCTTTCCAGGTCTCAACCTCGTAATGGTCAGCAAAGCAGAGCATCCCGTGCCGCCCAACGCCGTTGCGGCCATAGGCCCATCGACGCCAATCGGCTCTTTCAGGCGGGAACTCCGCCTTGCTCCCCTGGTGCTTGATCCGGTTATATGCAAGAGTCATCCATCGCGTTTTGAACTGAGCTGCGGTCATGCCGCAACCATCGTCCTCGACGATTAGTTTTCCGCCACGCTTTTCAGGTATGAAGATTTTCACCTTGGAGGCACCCGCGTCCCAGGCATTGGCAACCAACTCGGTAAGGGCAATATCCGGAGCGTGCGCAATGGACCCGAGGGTCCGAACCAGATAATCCTCTTCGAACAGAGAACCTTGCATGTGCACCCCGGAAATGAAGTGGTCGCCTGTCAGTCTCGCACCAAACTCAGGACCTGTGATCATCCAAAAACATGGAGAGTACATTAAGGTATTCATCCCCCATTTACAACGCTTAAGGCTAGTTGGGTCACCTCTGCGGAGGGGAAACCAGGGACATCATACAGATTACAATTGGGAATTCGGGGGACACTATACTTATTTCACCCGCTCGGAATTAAATATGGTGTCCCTGAATCTCCCTGGTGTCCCAGAATCTCCCGGAGTCGCACTGCAAACTCATCATTTGCCACAGTTATCAGGTCACAAAAAATGGCAAAAAGATTTGACGTAGCAGGGGAATAGTGGGTATTCTGAACCCCTTTTGCGTCCCGCCGTCCCCCTCCCTGGGAGAGTTTCTTCCATATGCAGTTCAGTTGGCGAAGTTTTTGCTGAGCCTTTCTGTGAGATTCCCTTTTTCTTTTTCTAGGCCGGCCCGATTCTTCAGGAAATGTTATTATAAGGTGTATGGAAGCGAAGAAAGTTGACCTGATAATCCAGTATGTATTGGCCCTCGCCAGTCAATTGGACGAATGGACTGAGCGTAACCTCGGTCCGATTCACTTCATTAAATATGTGTATTTGGCGGACCTTGCCTATGCCAAACGCAAGCATACTTCATTTACGGGGGTTGCTTGGCGTTTCCATAAATTTGGTCCGTGGTCTAACGATGTATTTCAACGCCTGGATGGCGCGCTTGAGGCCATTGGTGCGGATAAGAAGCTGATACCGTCAAGGTACAGTGAAGAAGATTACGCTCGTTGGTCTGTTTCCCGCACTGACCTGATCAAAGATCTTGAAAAAGACATTCCACTTTCGATTTATCTCGAACTCCAAAGTGACGTCAAGAGATTCTCTAACGACACTGCATCTCTGCTACATCATGTTTACCAAACTCTCCCCATGCTTACCGCAGCACCAGGCGAAGACCTGAACCTTTTTGCTGAGGCTCATTTCGTCGAAGATCCTGAAAAAGAGATTGCAGCAGCCGGCTTAGTTCAAAAAGAGCAGATAAGCAACAACGAAAAACGTCGTCGACAGGCAAAGGCCAAAGAACTAAAAGCAAAGATTAACGAAAAGATTGCCGCAAGGATTAAACAGAAAGAGGAAGCTAGACGGTCTCACAAACCTGAATACAATGAAGTCTTTTCTAGAGGGGTTGAATGGTTGGATTCTCTCGCCGGACAACCAATAGCAGAATTTGAGGGCATAGCTGAAATCGCCCCAACTCTGTGGAAGTCACCGGCGAGGTTCGATCCAGATGTATCCTGATGATTGTGTTCAAGCCTTTGTTGAGCCTACCTGGTGGGATAAAGATGCCGGCAAGGATCTTCGCCGAGGTCGGCTGGTTTGGGTCTTCGTCCCGATCTCTGATCAGATTCCGATCAAATTAACTGTCACTGGCCGTAGTGAACCCACCGAACACAACTCCGCCCTAGTCAAACTTGAACCGCTGCGAGTCCGTGAGAGGCAAAGAAAAACACCGCTTCCAGTAGCAGCGATCCCGCAATACGAGAATGAGGAACGCGGGGTCTACCGTGTTAAAAGGCGTCCAGCAATAATTGTTGCGGATGGATCTGAAGAGGTCCCCAGGCAAGTCACATTGGGAAAGTCAAAGCGCAATACTGCCCCAATGATTTTGGTCGCGCCATCCTTTGGATGCGATGAAGGCAAAGGACGTGATGGATACAGACAAGAATTTATTGATCTGGTTCGTCGCGGTACCTTTCCGCAGTTCTTTTGGGACAAGCTGCCACTGCCTGGGGCAAGCGAATCCATTATCCGCTTAGATCAAATCCAGCCAATAGGAAGACACAATGATGCCGTCGAAGCTACTGAGTACTGCTTAAGTCGTGAGGCACTTGAAGTCCTTGATGATTGGATCCACTGGTACATTTACGAAATTGTTCCTAAAGACGGTGTTTTGGCGCTCTTAAAAGAAGCAATTGATTTGACCTGATATCACCTCAGCACGTTCTTGGGGACAGGTCCCGAATTCACTCGTAGATACAACCACCTGCAAACATATTTTTACCTGCATGTAAATAGAAGACTCGCCCCCTTTTCATGCCGAACTGCAGCCGCTGCGCAAGATCAAGACCCTTTCCGCCTTCCCCAAGCTCCTCGCAGAGGTCGGCTGATCTGATATCCGATACTGATGCATTTGGGGTCGGACCAAACCAACTACCTGTCTTTGCTACTATTTCCCTCGATTCCCGCTTTTTGCACCCAAAAATCAGGCCATCGCTATCAGATCCGAGCGATAGCGAGAGCGTCGGGGATTCCCTGCTGAACCGGAAAGACTGGCGCCCTGCACGCGCGGGTGGTTACCAGTTCTGCGGTTTGAATTGCTTCCGCAGACTAAGCGATCGCCCCGAGATCATGAAGACCCCCTCGCCCGGTAGTCGTCCAGGGTCACCGGGACATTCCCTTTGGTGATCTGCTCACCCCTTGAAGAACGCGAGGAGATCCTCGTTGACCTGTTCCTTGTGGGTCGAGGGAAGGCCGTGCGGTGCGCCCGGATAGATTTTCAGCCTGGCCCCCTTGACGATTTTGGACGAGAGCAGGGCCGAGGCGCCGATCGGCACGATCTGGTCGTCATCGCCATGAAGGATCAAGGTCGGCACGTCGAACTTCTTCAGATCCTCCGTCTGGTCGGTCTCGGAGAAAGCCTTGATGCAGTCGTAAACCCCTTTGAAACCGGCCTGCATCCCCTGGAGCCAGAACGAGTCACGCAGCCCCTGCGAGACCTTGGCCTGCGGCCGGTTGGCGCCGTAGAAGGGGGTGGTCAGATCCTTGAAGAACTGCGAGCGGTCGGCGAGGACGTTGGCGCGGATGTCGTCGAAGATTTCGATCGGCAGGCCGCCGGGATTGGCGGCCGTCTTCAGCATCAGCGGCGGCACCGCGCTGATCAGCACGGCTTTGGCCACCCGTCTGCTGCCGTGGCGGCCGATATAGCGGGCGACTTCGCCGCCCCCCGTGGAGTGGCCGACATGGAGCGCGTTCTTCAGGTCGAGCGCTTCGACGAGGGCCGCCAAGTCGTCGGCGTAGGTGTCCATATCGTTGCCGTTCCAGGGCTGGCTCGATCGGCCATGGCCGCGCCGGTCATGGGCGATGCAGCGGTAGCCGCATTCGCCGAGAAACAGCATCTGGTCCTCCCATGCGTCGGCGCTCAGTGGCCAGCCATGGCTGAAGACCACGGGCTGTCCGCTCCCCCACTGCTTGTAATAGATCTGCGTGCCGTCTTTGGTCGTGATCGTGGGCATGGGAACGCCTCCTTGGCTCGGGTTACCTTTACTGT
>JACZKF010000594.1 GCA_014860175.1 Desulfuromonadales bacterium
GTGCTGACATTGAACGCCTGGGCAATGCGGAAGGCCCATTCGATCGGGAAAACACCTTTGTTTTTTGCACTAGAGACGGATTGAGACTTAATGCCGAGGAAGTCCGCAAGCTCACACTTCTTTCGCCAGCCGGTTGACTGAAATACCCGGTCCAAGGCCACATGGAAGCTGTATGCGTCTGTATCCACCGTTCTCATGCCCGGCCCTCCAGCATTTCCAGAAACTTCACGAACACGCGCTCGGCGCTCTCTTGATCGACTTTTTCAAGGTATCGATCGGCTGTTTCGTCCTGCTTCTCGCCTTTGATCTCCACCTGAAAATCCATCCGCACACCTTCGGCGGCCGAAATTTGATGAATGACCGTCACGTCCCGATCCTCGTCCCGTTCCCGGAAGAACAGCACCTGGCAGCCGTGCCCGCCTACCTCGAACAGCCGTGCAAAGCGGTTTTCGTTCATCTACGTGCCCTCCCTCTCAGTTCACTGCGAAGCCGCCGCATTTCGTCCAGGGTCTGCTCCAGCTTCCCGAGCTGCAGCAGCCGCATCTCCTCTGCCGTGGCCACCTGGCCGCCGGCTGCCGCAATAATGGTCGCCCCCGGTTCGATCACCCCGGTAACATGGTGAAGCGCGAAGAGGTAATAAGCGGGGATCGGGTACTCCGTGGGCTTGCTCAGATAATGGTTGATCTGGTTCAGGGTCAGAGGCTTGCGGCAGGTCGGCGGATCGGCCTCGGCACCTTCTTCCGTCCGCCCGAAATAGGCATTGATCGCATCCACCAGTTGCTCTCGGCTCATTCCGGAGTCACGGACGGCCTTCTTGACCGCCGCCGCGATTTCGATGCAGGCCTCGAACTCATTATCAACGGGTGAGGCCGGCCGCTCCTGAATTGCTTCCAGGATCTCCGTCCGCGCCTCCACGTAGGTATCCACCTGGGCGGCGAAATCGAGGGGGAGTTGATTGGGGGCAATTTTCATAGTTTGTCTAGCCATAGCAGCCGCCTTGATTCGTGTTCTCACATCCGATTTGGCTAATTTTTGCCGTCTCTTAGCCGTTGCACCGGGCTCTGCGCTTTGATACATTGGCGGGGCCTCGGGATCTCAGGGGGTTGCCCTGGGCGTCGTAGCGACTCGGCCAGATCTCGGCCGGATGAACGCCGAGAATTTCCCCGACGATCGATTCCACGCGCGGCCACATGGTGCGAAGGACGTTGCTGGTGGAGACCTTGAAATCGTTTTCACGGGCTATTCGGGCGAAGGTATAACCGGCCTTTGCCAGTGCCGCCTTTATGTCTGCCGGATGCCAGTCCGTTCGGGCTTGCCTCCTGCGTGGTGTAGGGTTCATCCTAACCTCCTGAGTTTTGAGCCAGTGACCTGCTGGCTTTTTTGGGCGTATTTTTTTCGCTAAAACGAAGCTAGTGCGTAAATTATCTGACTAATGCGTACAAGTCAACGCTTAAATGGTTTTATTCACTTTTTTTTTGCGCAGGCAGGGTTGTGCAAAGGGAAGAGGGAAGAGGTAAGTGCAGATGACGAACAAAAATAAAGCCCTTGAGCTTGATCCGAAAGCGGCTGAGGGGGTTAGCCAGTTTCCGAATCGCCTCAAAGATGTTGTAAGAGGTGAAAGTCTGCGTAGTTTTTCTAAGAAGTGTGGGTTTTCCGAGGGCGTTCTGCGCAGTTATCTGCGCGGAGACACCTACCCAAATCTTGATCGGTTTGTTGTTATTGCGCGCGTGGGTGGCGTTTCCGTCGAATGGCTCGCAACGGGCGAGATTCAGGATGGGCAGAAAACAGACGAGTCTTCATCTGCAGAGCGGCTAGACGATGAATTTTTGATCAAGATTGCCTTGGTTACGGATAGCTTGCTTCGAGAGAGAAAGGTCGAGCTGGGTAGCATAGTGCACAGGCTAAGGATCTACTCTTTTCTTTATACTTACTGTCTTCCTAGCAAAAAAATTGACGCTAAAATGACCCAAAAAATAATCTCCCTTTTTGCACCAAGAGCGTTTTTGCTCGATGAAGATCAAGTCGTTTGTGAGTTGATAGATAAACTCGCAATTTCTGAAGCGAAGAACGATATAGAAAAAGTTCAGCTGAGGGATGAGTGGTGGGACCGGCTCGCTGAAAAGTTCGATGCTCCAGGTTTTATGATCCCTATAGCGGACAAAGATAAGGTCATCTCTTGGCTGAATCAGGAATTGCAAAAAAGGGACACGGGAGGGTGGCAAGGGAACCTTTCAGAAACAAAGGGGCCAGGCCGGTTTTAGGACCGCATATGAGCGGATATCTCGGATATTTCGGGCTTTGGGGTTGGTACAGATCTCAACCAAAGGAGATTCAGGATTTTCTTTATCGCTCCTGCGGACTAGGCATAAACACGGACTCGGATAATCTGTTTAATGGAGATTTTAACTTCATCGGCAGCGGTGAAGAGTCCTGGACCCCAACCAGGTTTCTGGGTATTCATGCAATGAATGCTTTTCACCTTCGGCTTCCGGAGCCTTTTTACGTATTGCTTCAGGAAGCGGAAAAGAGGGCCGGCTCGGCGGCTGATCGAGAGTACCTTGAGGCCGTCCGGCAGCGAACGGCCATGGGCGTTACCCCCAGGCCGTCAGAAGAAGAGATTCAGGCGGTCAAGTCGGCCATTCTCGACCTGATCGGCCGAGAACCGGGCATACTGCAGAAGGATATAAAGAAAAGGATTCCCGGCGACCTGGAGGCCATCGGCATTGCCCTGAGCGCAATCAATCATGAAGAACTTGTCCGCCGCGAAAAAAAGGGCAACACCTTCAAGATGTACCTGGCCGGTGCCGCCCCTCAAAATTCCCCTTCCAGTTGACCTGGCCCCGCCCCCAAAAAAGGAAATCCCGACCGCGCCGCCGTACCGGGAAGAATTTCTTGACCGCAAGCAACCATCAACCTTTCGCAGCCCACCCGTCAAGAAACGTAAATCAGAGTTATCGTGTTTCCATGGGTATGACCTATCAAGCCCCCCTAGTCTGATGTCCACGGCGGCGGCCGTCGTTTCACCCTTGAGGGGCTCGGCGGGCGGCGCCGGCATAAGCGGTTCATCGGCCTGGGGGAGCCATTTCCTGATAGCGGCCCACAGGGCCTGGAGACGGATCGGTTTAGTCAAATACTCATCCATGCCGGCCTTGGTGGCGCGATGCATCTCACCCTTCGAGGCATTGGCCGTCAGGGCCAGGATGGGCATTCGTCGGCCGCCCTCTTCCCGCCGGATGGCTTTCGTCAACGTATAGCCGTCCATCTCCGGCATGTGGAGGTCGGTGAGCAGGAGAACGTAATTCCCCTCTCGCCACAGGCGCAGGGCCTCCGCCCCATTGTCCGCCACTTCCGCTCTCTGGCCGATCAGGGCGAGCTGCTGCAGAATGACCTTCTGATTGATGCTGTCGTCCTCGGCCACCAGGATGAGGCTGCCTTGTGCCCTGGCCTCGGCGATGCTGGGCAGTGTCGCCCCGTGGCCGAAGGTTGTTTCCTGGTCCCGTTTTTGAGACAAAGGATCGGGAATATCCCGACCAACTGCCAGCGCCACCGCCTGGATGAAGCTTTTCCGGCGCATGACAATGCCATCCAGGGTGAAAATTCCGTTGGTCTCCTGCCGGGCCTGCCTCCGTCTTCCCCGGGTAAGCAGCAGTACTAAGGCCCGCATATTCGGCAGCGCGGTAAAGGGGGCAAGCAGCGTCTCCTTGGGAATCGTGCCATCACCGCCATCCAGGATCACCACCAGGGGGAACTTGGGATTCACTTGGCCCATCGTAGCGATCACCCTGGCCCCCGCATATTCAAGATAGGCGACAAGTCCGGCCCTGTCGAAATTGGGACTGTCCACGAGCAGGCAGTCGATCCCGGTAAGATCGGGACACGAGCGGCGTGGCTGCTCCTCCGGGGCGGTCAAGGGCAGGGTGACGCTGAAAGTCGTGCCCTTGTCCGGTTGGCTGTCCACCGCAATGGCGCCCCCCATCATGGTCACCAGGCGGTGGCAGATGGTAAGCCCCAGCCCGGTGCCGCCAAAGCGGCGGGTGGTGGACATCTCGCCCTGGGTGAAGGGGGTGAAGAGCCGGGCCATGACCTCCGGTGTCATGCCGATGCCGTTATCGCTGATCTTAAAGAGCACCTGCAGTGACCTGGCCTGTGCCACTTCCGCCCGCAGCGCTATCCGTCCCGGCCGCTTGGTCTGGGCGGGGTCCGCAAACTTGATGGCGTTGCCCAGCAGGTTGTAGAACATCTGCCGCAGCCGCTGGGCATCGCCGATGACCAGCTCCGGCAGCTCCGGAGCGATGAACAGGTCAAAGCGGGTCCCCTTGGCGAGCACCATCGGCACCAGCGATTGGCAGAGATCCTCGATCAGTTCCGCCAAAGCGACCGGCTCCTGTTCCATTTCCAGACGGCCGGCCTCGGCCTTGGAGAAGTCGAGGATATCGTCGATGAGCCCCAGCAGGTTGAGGGCCGAGTCCCGGATGGTACGCACCATGTCGACCTGGGAGTCGGTCAGGGCGCTCTGCTCCAGCACCTCCACCATGCCGATGACGCCGTTCATGGGGGTGCGGATTTCATGGCTCATGGTGGCCAGGAAGATCGACTTGGCACGGTTCGCCTGTTCGGCCGTCTCCCGGGCCTCGGTCAACTCGGCGATGAACTGTTTCCGCTCGCTGATATCGCGCAGGACGCCAGTGAAGAATTTCTGGCCGTGACTGGTAAACTCACTGACCGACAGTTCCAGGGGGATCAGCCGTCCATCCTGATGCCGTCCTTCCACCTCGCGGCCTATGTCGATGATGCGCAGGTTTCCTTCGCGCAGGTAACGGGCGAGGTACTCGTCATGATTGCGGCCGTGGGGTGGGGCGGCGAGCTGGGATATATTGTGGCCGATGAGCTCTTCCGGGTTATAGCCCAGCACGGTCTTCGCGGCCTTGTTGGCGGACTGGACGATTCCCTGCTGGTTGATGGTGATGGCGCAGTCCGTCAGATTGTCCAGGATGGAGTGGATTTTCTCCTCGCTCTCCCGCCGCATCTTCGCCAGGGCATACGCGCTGCTGGCGTTGTCTGCCAGCGTCTTGTGGAGGAGGAACAACAGCAGACTGATGACAACCCCTGCGCCCAGGACGATCCCGGGCGTGTACCGATCCACGGCGGCCTCGAACGTCGGCATGGTCTCAAAATCGAGGGTCCACCGGTGGCCGTACAGGTCCAGGGTCCTGCGCGCGGTGAACATCGGTTGACGTGGGGCGCCGGCAGCGACGGCGGGAGGGTGACTGTCGTACATCAGGCTGGACGGAGAAACCTCGGTCCCGTCGTGCAGCTGGAAATCGATCTCGTGGATGGGGGCCGGGAAGATGCCGTCCATGAGATCATTTATGTGAAACACTGCGTATACGTAACCCTGGATGGCCGCCTGCCGGTCGGCGACCGTCTGGATGGGCATCCCCCGGGGGTAGACGGGCACATACAGCAGGGCGCCTGGTTGAGCATCCCCGTCCAGGTTTTGAACGAGCGTCACCAGGCCGGAAAGCGCGACCTGGCCGGTGTCCCGCGCCCGTGCCATGGCCTGGCGGCGCACCGGCTCCGAGAACATGTCATACCCGAACGCGCGCTGGTTGACCGCGTCAAACGGCTCCAGGAAGATGGTGCTGGTGTAGACCTCTCGTTCCCCGGCCGGACGCACCGTGTAGTCGGGAAAGCCTTCGGCCCGGACCTGCTCGATATGCCGGGGCAAGTCCTCGGGGCGGACGACGGTGGCGAACCCGATGCCTTGAATGCCCGGATAGCGGGTGCGAACCTGCCGGTACTCGTAGTAGGCCCGCCACTCGTCACGGGTGACCAACTCGGAAGCCAGGAAAACGCCTCCGCCACCTTGCAGGATCATCTTGTACCGTTCCAGACGTCCGGTGATGTCAGTGACGACCACGTCGACGTATTCATTGAATCTCTGCTGCTCCCGTTCCCGAGACAAATTCTGGTAGAACCGCCAACCTGCCACGGACAGGACCAGCAGGACCGCCAGGGCCAGGTAGGGGAGGAGTCTCCGGGTCAGTAAGTATGCCTTGTTGGGCGTCCCGTTTTCCACGTCTCTGTCTTTCTTCATTGTTCATCCTTCCAAAAGCCCCTTGCAGCCTCCCGGATTGTGTGGGCCCGGCACGAACGCGATTCTTATGGGGTGCAAGCCCCCTTACGTGAACCCTGTTAACGAAACTTTGTTGCTCCAAGTGCTATAGCCGAGGCAAGAGCGCCCTCGCAAGGGTGTGTAGCTTTGGGGTCAGGAAACTTTATGCTGTTGAGATATTCTGAGCAAGAACATTTGTACCCTCTGCGCCAATAATCGATTTCGCTGTCAAAGCAATAGTGACTCCGGAAGTGTTTCGCCCATGCCGAGAGCACATCGTCGTCTTGATGCTGGAACTCCCAGACCTCGACATCTTTTCCATCTGCGGTCTTCAGTCGTTCGCCAGTATCGACGAGCTATTTAGTGTGTTCCGATGTCCAAGGCATTCACGTTCCATCCCTGAGTTATTTACCATTCAACTTCAATAGCTCGTCGTCCAGCCCATAGCGAACCACGTCGATCCGGTCGCTGCGCTGGGATACTAAGTCACCAGTCATCACTGGAAGCTGGAATGGGAAGAATGCCTGATTTTTCAATAGCAGCCCCAATGCGCCTTTGGCCTCCGGGGTGGCCAGGAGTGCGGATTCGAACATCAGGATGGCCGGGTTTGTATCGGCAATGCTCACCGGAGCGGCTTTCTCGTAGCAGCCCTTGGCCTCAGAATCCTTCAGAGCTCCCCATGCGACAAAGGAACGAATGACGAATCGGGCATAGCGGCTCACGGTCTGCCGGTCGCCATAATGTTCCTTGAGGCGGTTGATGATCTGCGTCTGGGTCACCTGATCCCGAAACGGGAGCCGGTACCATTGTTTTGCCTCCCTCAAATACCACGTCGGGTTTAATTGCCCGACGATATCCACTTCCGAAAGCGGAAACCGGGCTTGGTAATATTTACTCGAAAAGATGCCTGATGGCTTGCCAGCCGAAGCCTTGGCGTAGGCGAAAGCCCGCCTTCGCCAAGGCTTCGGCGCGCAGCCTTCAAACGCAAAAGCTCCGGCCGGCAGCCTGATGGCTTGCCAGCCGAAGCTTTGTGGAGATTGTTAGTTGAGCCGAAAGCCCGCCTTCGCCAAAGGCTACGGCGCGCAGCCGCTTTCGCTTGGCTACAGCGGCTAAAGCCTACGCCCAAAGCAAAGGCTTCAGCCGGCAAGCTTGATGGCTTGCCAGCCGAAGCCTTGGCGTAGGCTGGTGGAGGTGGGGGGAATCGAACCCCCGTCCGAACGTCTTTCACGTAAGGCTTCTACATGCGTAGTCCGCGTTTTGATTTAACCTGACGACGCTCCCACGGACAGGATTTTCGTCAGGCGGTCCTGCTTTGATTTCGCCTCCGGACCACAGGCCCTTCCGAAGACTATCCCACTGAATTGACGTCCCAGACCCCCCGTGGGAGAGGCGATCTGGGACGCGGTCGCCTATTTAGGCGGCCAGTGCGTAACGAACGTCGTTGTCGGCGTTTGTTTTTTGACAGCCGTTTTTAACGAGGCCGACTGACAATCCCCGGCATGCCACCTTCGCTTCCAACCTCCGTCGAAACCAGGTCACCCCCGAAAATTCTTTGTTCCAACTACTGAAAGCGATCTCCTTTATAAACTATTTTCAGCCAGAAAT
>JACZKF010000595.1 GCA_014860175.1 Desulfuromonadales bacterium
GCTGGGGAGTCGAGGCAGGCATGGAGAAAAATCTGCCGGGGGGTGGAAGCGAGCAGATCCTCTCCCCGCACCACCTGATTGACGCCGGCATCGGCATCATCGACCACCACCGCCAACTGGTAGGCGAACAGCCCGTCGGCCCGGCGCAGCACGAAATCGCCGACGGTGTCTGCCAAGTGGTGGCCGCTGGGGCCAAACACCCCGTCGGTGAAACAGACCATCGCCGCCGGCACCCGCAGGCGCTGCGCGCCGGGGGAGCGACCGGGTGGCAGACCGTGGCGGCAGGTTCCCGGATAGATCGGCCCCTCTTCGCCGGCATGCGGGGCGCTGGCCAGCACTTCCCGGCGGGAACAGGCGCAGGGGAAGACCAACCCCTTTGCTTCCAGCTTCCCCAAAGCTTCTTCGTAACGCCTGGTCCGTCGGCTTTGCCAGACGATTTCGCCGTCCCAGGTAAAACCGAGACTCTCGAGAGTGCGCAAGATCTCGTCGGCGGCGCCGGGGACCACCCGTGGGGGGTCGAGATCTTCGATGCGCAGCAGCCACTTCCCCCCCGGCTGCCGGGCCAGGCAGTAGCTGCCGACGGCGGCGACCAGAGAACCAAAATGGAGAGGTCCCGTGGGGCTGGGGGCGAAACGCCCGATCACTGGGGAGGAAGTCATCATCATCTGGTTGGTTTTCAGTCAGCCTGCCGAGGGAGGTCCGGAATCGTGGGGTTTCATCATGCCTGCACCGAGTAAAACTGTCAACTAGGCGACAGCGCAGGCCATTTGATCCTTTTTCCGTTGACAAATCGGCGCACCCCGGGTATCCATAACCTGTTAGGTCACCTTTTGGAGGTCCGATGGTCATCACCCGTGCCACCGAATACGCTATCCGTGCCGTTCTTTTCCTGGCCAAACAGCCGCGGGGAGAAATCGTCTTCAAAAAAGATATCTGTCAGACCCAGGATATCACCCCTGCCTTTCTCACCAAGATTCTGCAACCTCTGATCAAAGCCGGCATCGTCGGTTCGCAAAGAGGGGTCGGGGGTGGCTTCTTCCTGCTCAAGGACCCGGGAGACGTCACTCTCCTCGACGTGGTCCGAGCTCAGGAAGGCCCTCTGTTGCTCAACAACTGCCTCGAGCAGCCCGGAATCTGCAACAAAGAGCTGTTCTGCCCGGTGCACGGCGCCTGGAAGGAAGTTCGCGGGCAACTGCTGGGCACTCTCGGCGACTACAGTTTCGCCCGATTGGTCCAGGAGGAGGAGAGCAAGTTGCACCTGCTGCAGGTGAACCGCGCGGCCGCCAGCTAGGAAGCGCCAGAAATTTGAATGCTGACCAGACCGCCCCCCGGCGGTCTTTTTTTGCCTGGAATGTTTATACAGTATTTTACCGGTAAACAATAAGGATAAATTACCAAGCAATCTGGTAGAATTTAGTTCTTGACAGATTTGCGCGAGCCTATTAATGTGTACCCGCTACCTGGAATGATAAACCCGAGTTGCCCTCTAGAGAAAGGATGGCCGAAATGTCCCGGTCCTACACCGACAACTCCCTCTCCATCGGCCGCACCCCGCTGGTGCGCCTCAACCGCCTCGTCCCCCAAGGCGCCACGGTGCTGGCCAAGGTCGAGGGGCGCAACCCTGCCTACTCGGTGAAGTGCCGGATCGGGGCCTCGATGATCTGGGATGCCGAGCGCCGCGGCCTGCTCAAGGCGGGCACTGAAATCGTCGAGCCGACCAGCGGCAACACCGGCATTGCCCTCGCCTTTGTGGCGGCCGCCCGCGGCATCCCCTTGACGTTGACGATGCCGGAGACGATGAGTCTGGAGCGGCGCAAGGTGCTCAAGGCGTTCGGCGCCAACCTGATCCTGACCCCAGGCTCCCGGGGGATGAGCGGGGCGATTGCCGAAGCCGAGGCACTGGTGGCGGCCGAACCCGACCGGTTTTTATTGCTGCACCAGTTCAAGAACCCGGCCAATCCAGCCATTCACGAGCAGACCACCGGCCCGGAGATCTGGGAAGATACCGAAGGTCAGATCGATGTGCTGATCTCCGGCGTCGGCACCGGCGGCACCATCACCGGCGTCAGCCGCTACCTGAAACAGACCCGCGGCAAAACCATCGTGTCGGTGGCCGTCGAGCCGACCGACAGCCCGGTCATCAGCCAGCAACTTGCCGGCGAAGAGCTCAAGCCCGGGCCGCACAAAATCCAGGGGATCGGCGCCGGTTTCATTCCCGACACTCTCGATCTGTCGATGGTCGATCTGGTCGAACAGGTCAACAACGACGAAGCGCTGGAATTCGCCCGCCGACTGGCCAAGGAGGAAGGGATCCTCTCCGGCATCTCCAGCGGCGCCGCTGTCGCCGTCGCGGCTCGCCTGGCCGCACGTCCCGAGTTTGCGGGGAAAACCCTGGTGGTCATTCTCCCCGACTCCGGCGAGCGCTATCTCTCCAGCGTCTTGTTCGAAGGGATTGTCTGACGCGGCCCGCGACAAGAAGGCCAGGTGCGCTTTCACGCACCGGGGCGCAAATTTCATACCCGCGATTAAAAACAACATTGCGCCGAGGCTTTCTTTACAAATAAAATTGACAAATGGAGTTTTGTTCCTTATCTTCACTGTCAACATTCGGCCACACCAAGGCCGACCAAGCAATGTCTTTATCGAGAGTGGCGGAGGGACTGGCCCTGCGAAGCCACAGCAACCGGTCGACCGTCCCCCCTTGCGGGTGGGCCGGTCAGACGTCAGGTGCTAATTCCAGCCTGCCGAACCCTTCGGGGCGAAGGCAGGAAAAGATGAGGGCGGCGCTTCGTGGCGAACGCCTGCTCTGCGACGGCACCCCTCGAAGCCCCTTCCCATCTTGATGGAGAAGGGGCTTTTTGCTTTCGATCGGGACCGGAAATCAAGGGGGATGCCGATGAAATCCAACGAACAGACTCTAACCACGCGGCTGGTCCAGCTCGGTGTCGGCCGCGATGAGCGCACCGGGGCGATCAGTTTCCCGATCTACCCGAGCGCCACGTACCGCCACCCGGGGGTGGGTGAAAGCACCGGCTTCGACTACACCCGCTCGGGCAACCCGACCCGGCAGCTGCTGGAGGAGGCCCTCGCCACCTTGGAGGGGGGAGCCCGCGGCCTCGCCTTCTCCTCCGGCATGGCAGCGCTGACCACCTTGTTTTTGCATTTCGCCGCCGGCGACCACCTGGTCGTTTCCGAAGACCTGTACGGCGGCACCTACCGGGTGCTGGATCAGGTCTTCGGCAAACTGGGGTTGACCGCCACGTATGTCGACACCACCGATGCGGCCGCCGTCGCCGGTGCCGTTACCGGCAAGACCAAGGCGCTGCTGGTGGAAACGCCCGGCAATCCGCTGCTGGGGGTCGCCGACCTGGAGCTCCTCAGCCGGCTCTGCCGGGAAAAAGAGCTGCTCCTGGTGGTCGACAATACCTTTCTCACCCCGGTGCTCCAGCGGCCGCTGGAACTGGGGGCCGACGTCGTGGTACATTCGGCCACCAAGTACCTGGGCGGTCACAGCGACCTGTGCGCCGGCGCCTTGGTGACCCGCACGGCTGAACTCGGCGAGCGCTTCTACTTCCTGCAAAACTCCACCGGCGCCATTCTCCCTCCTCAGGACAGCTGGCTGCTGGTACGGAGCCTGAAAACCCTGGCCTTGCGCATGGAACGTCACAGCAGCAACGCGCTGCAGGTGGCGCAGTGGCTGCAGCGGCAGCCCCAGGTGAGCGCCGTCTACTACCCGGGGCTCCCCGAGCATCCCGGCCACGAGTTGTCCCAGCGCCAGGCCCGAGGGTTTGGCGGCATGCTCTCCTTCCGGGTCGCCACCCCCGAGCTGGCCCGCCGGGTACTGAAAAAGCTCCAGCTGATCTCCTTTGCCGAGAGCCTGGGGGGGGTCGAGTCGCTGATGACCCTGCCGGCAGTGCAGACCCACGGCGACATTCCGGCCGAGGAACGCGCCCGCCTCGGCATCTGCGAGAGCCTGCTGCGGCTGTCGGTGGGGATCGAGAGTGTCGAAGACATCATCGCTGACCTGGAACAGGCATTGGCATAGACCATCAATAAGTCCAATTAGACCTATGGGACTTATTGGACCAATAAAAGGGTTTTCCATGACCGAAAAAAATCTTCGCCCAGCGACCCTCCTCGTCCATCAGGGGAAGGACCGCGACCCGTACACCGGTGCCGCCGCGATTCCGATCTATACCGCCTCCACCTATCATCACCCGGAAGGGAAGGCGGGGGAATACGACTATTGCCGCAGCGGCAATCCGAGCCGCGAGCAGGTGGAAGAGGCGATCGCCCTGCTCGAAGGGGGGACTCGCGGCTTTGCCTACCCAACCGGCATGGCGGCGGTCGGCAGCGCCCTGGCGCTGCTCCGAAGCGGCGACCACCTGGTCGCCCCCGAAGACCTCTATGGCGGCTCCTGGCGCTATCTGAGCACGGTGCTGCCGCAGCAGGGGATCGAGGTCAGCTTCGTCGACACCACCGAGCCATCGGCGATCGAAAGGGCGATCCGCCCCGCGACCCGGGGGATTTTTCTCGAGACCCCCTCCAACCCGCTGTTCAAGATCACCGATCTGCGGGCGGTGGCAGAGATCGCCCGTCGCCGGGAGATCCTCACTTTTCTCGACAACACCTTCATGACCCCGCTGCTGCAGCGGCCGCTGGCCTTGGGGATCGATGTCGTCATTCACAGCGCTACCAAGTTTCTCGGCGGCCACTCGGACCTGATGGCCGGCCTGGTGACCGTCGCCGATCCGGAACTGGGCAAGCGTTTGAAGCATTTCCAGAACGCCTTCGGTGCCGTCCTCTCCCCCTTCGACTCCTTTTTATTGTCGCGCGGCATCAAGACCCTCAAAGTGCGCCTGGAGGCGTCGCAGAAAAACGCCTCGATCCTGGCCGAGCGCCTGCGTGAGCATCCGGCCGTGGCCCGGCTCTACTACCCCGGCTTCCCCGACTTTCCGGGGCACGAGCGGCACTTCTCCCAGGCGTCCGGCGCCGGCGCCGTCCTCTCTTTCGAGTTGCAGGAGCCGGCGGCGGTGGAGCGGCTGCTGCGCCGGGCTCGGCTGCCGATCATCGCCCCCAGCCTGGGCGGGGTGGAAACCATCCTTACCCACTGCTGGAGCATGTCCCACGCCGCCATTCCGGCGGCCGTCAAGGAGCAGCTCCGCATTCGTAAAACCCTGGTGCGGCTGTCGGCGGGGATCGAGGATGTGGAGGATCTGTGGGACGACCTGGCGGCGGCGCTGGAATCCAATTGACAAGGGTGCGCTTTTCCCTTAGATTTCGTCCTTACAATTAGAGCATCGTCTTTATCGAGAGTGGTGGAGGGATAAGGCCCTGCGAAGCCACAGCAACCGGTCCGCCGCAGCCGCAACGCAGGTGGACGCCAGGTGCTAATTCCTTCTCCGCCCGCGGCACAGTGACGGCAGAGACAAGATGAGGACGGAGCCGGCAGATACTGCACGTCCGTATCCGAAGGCCCCTTCCCATCACCGTGGGAAGGGGCTTTTTTTATCCATAGGGCGGGGGTCATTCCGCTCAGGGGGCGCCAACCGCCCCCTGCAAAGGGTGGAGATTTGAGCGGATCGGTCGGCATCGTCAAAACGGAACAGGTGATCTTCGACACCGAACTGCGGCTGGAAAGCGGCCGGGTGCTCGGACCGATCGCCTTGGCCTACGAAACTTACGGGCGACTCAATGCCGAGCGTTCCAACGCCATCATGGTCTGTCACGCCTGGACCGGCAACGCCCATGCCGCCGGGCGCCACAGCGCCGACGAGCGCAAACCGGGATGGTGGGACGACATGATCGGCCCCGGCAAGGTTCTCGATACCGATCGTTTTTTCGTCCTCTGCTCCAACGTCATCGGCTCCTGCTGCGGCTCCACCGGCCCCGCCAGCCTCAACCCCCGCACCGGCAAACCGTATAATCTGGCTTTTCCGGTGCTGATGGTGCGTGACATGGTGCGGGCGCAGAAGCTGCTGCTCGATCATCTGGCCATCCCTTCCCTGCTGTCGGTGATCGGCGGCAGCATGGGGGCGATGCAGGCCCTGGAATGGGGGATCCACTACCCGCAGCTGGTGCGCTCCATCATCCCCATCGCCGGCACCGGCCGCACCTCGCCGATGTCGATCGCCCTCAATGCGGTGGCGCGCCAGGCGATCTTCAACGATCCGATGTGGAAAAAGGGGAATTACCGGGCCGAGCACCCGCCGGCCGACGGACTCGCCCTGGCCCGGGCCATCGGCCACATCTCCTTTCTCTCCGACGCCTCGATGCAGCTCAAGTTTGGCCGGCGTTTCTCCATGCGCGACGGCCTGTTCGACTTCTTCGGTCAGTTCGAAATCGAGCGCTACCTCGGCTATAACGGCGCCAGCTTTGTCGAGCGCTTCGATACCAACAGCTTCCTCTACCTGGCCAAGGCCCTCGACCTGTACGATGTGGCCTGGAACTTCGAAGGGCTGGAAGACGCCCTGGCGCAACTGGCCTGCCCCTCCCTCTGGTTTGCCTTCACCTCCGACTGGCTCTACCCCCCCTACCAGACCGAGGAGACGGTAAACGCCCTTACCCAACTCGGCAAACAGGTCGAGTACCACCTGATCGACTCGGATTACGGGCACGACTCGTTCCTGGTCGAGCCGGAAAAATTCACCCCTTTCGTGGTGGAGTTCCTCGACCGGGTCGCTGCTGGCAGTTGACCGACACCAACCAGAATCCTAATCTTTTAGCCGCAGACTCACGCAGATAAACACAGATAAAGACGAATCCCCATGACAAGTGCTAATTTTTGACTGTTCGGATCGGGATGACTCGGCTCTAGGTATTAATCTGCGTGCATCTGTGGCTAAAGAAGACTTGGATTATTTTCTTTCTGGTCTAGGCGGGAAAAATCGGATCAGGATTTCGGCTCTTCCGTGAACAGGTCGAGCTGGCGGTAGCGATGTTCGGCGATTTTGAAGGGGAACGGCTGGAAGCGGGGGCAGTCGAGCAGCAGCACGCCAGCCGGCTGCCGGCAGGCGCGCACACATTTGCGGCACATGGAGTTGCATTGGCTGCGGGGCAGCAAGATTTTTTCTCTGGGCACGTCGGCTCTCCGGGGCTGGCGCCATTGTCGTCGAAGCCGGCCCGGAAGTAAATCGGCAAAAGCAGATCAGCTCCGATCGGCTCCCGCCTCGGCGTGCAGAATCCTCCCGATCGCCTCCTTCAACCGGCTGACCCCCTCCTCTTCCGGCTCGATCTCAATCTCGATCCGGTTTTGCGGCCGGGTGTGTTCGTAAAGCGGGTCGTAGTAGCGCAGCATCAGTTCGCAGCTGAGCTCTTCCCATTGGCCGGACTGGAGAAGGAGCAGCAGGCGGTCGACGGTCTCGCCGCCAAGGCGGGGACGGATCGCTTTCAGGGGACGGGCAAAGGCCTCCTTGAGGCTGTCGCGAGCCGGGTAGTCGGCGAGGATCACCCGTGCCCGGTGCTCCAGCGAGGCGTTGATCCACAAGGTGGTCTCCACCTGCAAGGCCTGGTAGAGCTTCGGCGGCAGGACCAGCTTGCCGATATGCCGGCTCTCCCCTTCGGCCAGGGCATACCCCTGAGGAGGGATCTGCCGCAACTCCTCCCAGAGCAGGGCCTCGAACATCTTCTGTCCTGGCTGCGGCGCCAGGCCGAGGCCGCCAAAGGCACTCCCCCGGTGATTGGCCAACCCTTCCAGGT
>JACZKF010000596.1 GCA_014860175.1 Desulfuromonadales bacterium
CTGCAGCAACGTTCCTGAAATTCGCCACCGGCCAGCGCCTGTGCTCTCCGATCGCACCCCTTCCAGGCGCAGGACCGGGGCGCCCGGTCGCTGCACCCACTGGCGGAAGAAGTCGCCCAAGTCGGTCTGCCCCACCCGGCCGAAGGCCAGGGCGAAGTCGCCCCAGGAAACCTCCTGGAACAGTTTCTCCCCGGCCAGTTGCCGCAGCCCCTGCCAGAACGGGCCGTCCCCGATCTGCTGGCGGGCCATGTGAAAGACCATCGCCGCCTTGCCATAGCCGATCGCCTGCTCGGCCGCCGTGGTGCGGCTGACAAAGGCGCTCAGGGGGATTTCGTTCCGCGCAGAGACGAGGGAGGCGTAGTCGCGCAGAATTTTCAGCCGATGTTCCCGGGCGGCCTCCGGCGACTGCCGCTCCTGGTAGAGGTGCTCGGCGACATAGGTGGTCAGCCCCTCCGACCAGTTCCCCTGGCGATAATCGACCCAGACCCCGTTCCCCCACCAGCAGTGGGCGATTTCATGGCCGAGGCTGGTCGCGACGATGAACGGCAGGCGCACCACCGTGCTGCCGAGCAGGGTCCAGGAGGGGAAGCCGTAGCCGGTAGGGAAGAAGTTCTCCGCCACCGCGAACTTGGCGAAAGGGTAGGGGCCGAACAGCTCCTGATAGAGCTGCAGATAATCTTCTGCGGCCTGCAGATAGGTGGCGGCCAGATCGCTGCTTTGCCGATAGAAGAAGGCATAGACCGGCACCTCGCCGGCCCTGGCCGCATGTTGCTGGTATGGGCCGGCGGCCAGCGCCAGAGCGCGCACCGGCGTGCTGGTCTCCCAGACGGTGCGCCCCGGAACGGCTTCGAGCAGGCGGCCGGAGCTGACGGCGAGCATCCCGGGGGCCTCCACCCGCAGCCGGAACGTCGGCAGGCTTCCCGGCAACTGCGGATACCAGCCGGCGCTGCCGCCGAGAAAGGCACCGTGGGGGGAGATAGTGCCGGTGACGCCGTAGCCCGGGTCTTCGGTGTTGAGGGGGGTTGCCGGCGCCTGGTCGGCGAAGACGGCGCGGTAATCGATCTGCAGCGTGATTTCACCGGTGCGTTGGGACGGCGGCAGCTCTACCCGGAGCCGGCCGTTGCGAAAGTCCCAGCTGAGCTGGTGGCCGTTTGCCGCAACCCGGTCGATTTCGGCGCCGGCAGTCAACTGGAAGGAGAGGCGGTCGACGCCGGCCGGTTGCACGGTGAGGCGATCGCTCGCCACCAGCGCCTGCTCGGCGGCCAGGAGGTGGACGGTGAGGTCGTGGTGGCGCACCGCCGCCCCCCCCCAGGCCGGCGCCGCCAGCACCAGCAGCCACAACCATGCCTGCAGGGGCGTACGGGAGAGTCGCAAAGTCACACCTTCCTCCTGGGATCGATTCTGGGAGTCCAAAACAGACCGATCAATTATACCCGCCACCCTCGGGATGTCATGCCGTCAGGATCTCGCGCAGCAGGGGCGCTATATCGGTCGTCCGTCATAGGTTGGAGCAGCAGGATGGTGAAGATTTCGCCATTGGAGTAGCCTGGGGCATGGGGAGCTCCAAAGGGGAGACTTGGCTTAGGGATATTTCATTCATACCGGCGGGCGGGAGCTTGTCAATTTTTCACCCGCAAGAAGAGAGTGGGAGGATATAATTAGAGATAAGACGGACTCCCAGAAAGGAGCAGGCCATGAGAAAGTTGTCTTGTCTGTTGATCGCCGCTTTGCTGCTGGCCTCCTGTGCCCCCCATATGGGGCCGAAGGAGACCGGCGGGACTCTGCTGGGTGCCGGCACCGGAGCCCTCATCGGGTCGCAGATCGGTGGCGGGCGCGGCACCATGGTGGCGGTCGCCGTCGGCACCCTGGCCGGAGCCCTGATCGGCCAAGGAGTCGGTCAGTCCCTCGACCGGGCCGACCGGCTGGCGATGGAGCGTAACGCCCAGTATGCCTTGGAGAATACGCGGACCCAGACCGCCACCACCTGGGTGAACCCGGACTCCGGCAACCACGGGTCGATCTTGCCGGTGGAAACCTATCAGACCCGCACCGGCGACTACTGCCGGGAATATGTGCAGACGGTGGTGATCGGCGGGGAGAGGCAGCAGGCGTACGGCACGGCCTGCCGGCAGCCCGACGGCACCTGGAGGGTTATCCGCTAGGAAGCCGCCGGCGGGGGGCTGTAGTTTTAGATTTCTATCACAGGATAAATTTCATATAATGAGTCCCTCTGCATCTCTCGGAGGGTCTCCTCATGCGCTTTGTCCTGCCGCTGCTCCTGTTTGCCGCGATCCTGTCTTCTTCCCAACTGCAGGCCGGGGACTACCGCTACACTCTCGGCATCGGGATCGAATACAGCACGGGTGATTACGGTACCGAGGAGACGACCGATTCCTGGGCGGTGCCGTTGACCCTGCGCTGGATGCCGACCGATCGCCTCGATTTCGAATTCGTCCTCCCCTACATCCACCAAAGTGCCAGCACCACGGTGCAGATGGGGGGGAAGCGGTTCCCTTACCAGGGAGGAGATGGGAGCGGAAACACCGGCACCGGCAACCCCGATTCGGGCACCGGTAACCCGGACTCTGGCTCCGGTAACCCGGACTCTGGCTCCGGCATTCAATCGGCGCAGGTAGCTGCGGAAGCGGGTGCGACGACGGCAACGTCCCGATCGGAGAGTGGGCTCGGAGATGCCGATCTGACCGTTGGCTTCACGGTGTTTCACGAAGGGGAACGGGCACCCCTGGTACGCTCGCTGGCCTACCTGAAATTTCCCACTGGCGACGAGTCGTCCGGGCT
>JACZKF010000597.1 GCA_014860175.1 Desulfuromonadales bacterium
GACCAGAATGATCGGAATATGCTTGAATCGATCGTCGCGCTTCAAGTCGCGACAGACCTGGAACCCGTTTTTCCCCGGCATGATGACGTCGAGCACGATCAGGTCGGGAGCCGCCGTGCGCGCCTGGTGTTCGGCCGACTCCCCATCGGTTGCGATCAGGATCTCATGTCGGGTATCCTTGAGAATCTCCCGGATGAAGGCCAGGTCGGTGTTGCTGTCGTCGGCAACGAGGATGCGCGCCATGGAGACCTCCTGGGCAGATGGGCGGGGCCGGTTCCCCGGCACGACCGGCAGAAAAAAATTCCCCCTGGTCAGGTGGGAATCTCTGCAAAAATTCTGCCATTTGAATATGGAAATAATTTCAGCCTAATTTAGGGGTGACAGGAGGCCGGCAAAATGAAAAAAATTTTGTCTTGCCGGCTTTTGGCGGCAGGTCACCGTACAATAGCCGAATCCTCTCCCGCTTGCGGGTACCGGAGGAGAGAATGGCCGGCAGCGGAAGATCCGGCCAGGAGGAAGAAGGATGGAACTTTTGGAACTGCTGCGGCAGGAGACGGTTCGGGCCCAGGAAGATTTCGATCTCCCCGATTTTCTGGCAGCGAAGATTTTCACCATCATCGACCAGCCGCACCGGTATGAACAGCGAGCGGAGGAGATTCGGGCGCTGATCGAGCAGGTGCGGCTGTATGATACTTACGGCCAGACCGGCTATATCGGCATGGGGGTAAATAACGTCATTCTGGAAGGGACCCTGAAGCGCCTCCTGACCGACCCCCAAGAGTGAAGTCCGCCCCACGGTAGAGCCACCGGTCTGGCTTGCCTAATGCTGGATGCCGGTTTATTCTCCAGCTGTCACCAAAGAGGAAGGGAGATTGCCATGGATCTGTTTGCCCGCCTGGCGGCCGCCGTCCGCCGGCAGAACGAAGAGGGGGAGCTGCCCGACTTCATCGTCCCGCTGCTCCTCGGCATCGCCAACAATCCGACCGCCTTTCGCGGCCGGGAAGCGCTGGTCGCTTCCTTGCTGCAGCGGGTGGAGGAGTATGAAACCTACTCCAACGTCTGTTGCGAAAAGATCGGTTTCAGTCTGGAGGACATCCACACCGTTCTCGACGAACTGCGGGTCTCCTACTGACCACCACCTTCTGCCAAAGCCCCCCTTCCCCGTCTGCCCGCTGACGAACATATCGGCGATTTTTTTCTCCGAATGAGCTGGAACGGCGATTGCATTTGACCTTTCGCAATCGCCTCCCGCCGGCTGCCAACCGGCCTGGCCAGCGGTCCCGGCTTTCGCCACCCTGGCGAAAACACCCCCCCGTTGGCCGCATTGGGGCAGTCGACCCACCCCACACCGCGCAAGGACGCCGACAATGACCCACGCCGACCTGACCAGTCTGGTGCGCCAGGGGCTGGCCGCCCTGGAGCATGGGAACACCCTGGTGGCGCTGCTGCATTTCGAGCAGGTAGCCGGGATCTGGCCCAATGCCGTCGTTTTCTCCTGCCTCGGCTACTGCATCGCCCGGGAGCGGCGCGATCTGGAAAGAGGATTGCACCTGTGCCGGGAAGCTTTGCGGCAGGAGCCGGCCAACCCTCTGCACTATCTCAATCTCGGCCGGGTTTACCTGTTGGCGCAGCAAAAGCACCTGGCCGTCTGGACTTTTCACAAGGGGATGGGGTACGGCCGCCATCCCGGCCTCCTGCGCATCCTGGAGCGGATGGGACGGCGCCGGCCGCCGGTTTTCGCCAGGCTGGGGCGGAAGCATTTCCTCAACCGCTATTGCGGCATGCTGCTCAGTGGGCTGGGGCTGCGCTGACCTTTTTCAGGGCTGAATCCCCCGCAGGTCGGCCCCCTGCCGCAGCGGGGGGACGATCCCCTGCAGGATCGCCTCGTCTCCCAGGTTGAGCCCACCATGGAGCCGGAAATCCCCATCCGATAGATTTTTCTCCCTTTCCCCATGTTTACCGAGCCGCCGGCCCCCCGCCAGAGGTTGCGCGGTGGAAGGCTCCCCGCTGTTTGCAGTCTACCCGCGAAATGCGCGCCGACAAGTCCGGCGAAACTTGCATTTTGTCGCCCATCCCGACGATAATCCGATACTATTGTACCGGCCTGAAACCATTCCAAGGAAGCAAGCGGCTCACCCGCGACCCATTGAGATGAAAAAATTCTTCTGGTTGTTAATCCCGGTCCTGGCGCTGACCGCCACGGCCACCTGGCTGCTGCGCGACCGCGCCCCCCAGGTGAGCTACCGCACCGACGCGGTCGACCGCGGCCCCATCGTCTCGGCGGTGGCCGCCACCGGCACCCTGAACGCCGTGACCACCGTGCAGGTGGGGACCCAGGTCTCCGGCACCATCTTCCGGCTGCACGTCGATTTCAACAGCCCGGTCAAGCGCGGGCAGGTCATCGCCGAAATCGATCCGGCCCTGCTCAAGGGACAGTTCGAGCAGGCCGAAGGGAGCCATCTCAGCGCCCAGGCCAACCTGGAGCGGGCCCGCCTGGCGACTATCGAAGCCGAGCGCAACCTGGAGCGCTTTCGCCAGCTGCTGGCCCAGGGGTTCATCTCCCGCGGTGAATTCGACAGCGCCGAGACCGCCCAGCTGTCGGCGCTGGCGGCGGAGCGGGCGGCCGAAGCATCGCTGATGCAGACCCGCGGCTCGCTGGCCCAGGCCCGCACCAATCTGCAGCAGGCGGTGATCCGCTCCCCCGTCGACGGGGTGGTCATCTCCCGCGACATCGACATCGGTCAGACGGTCGCCGCCTCCTGCCAGACCCCGACCCTGTTCACCATCGCCGAGGACCTGACCCGGATGCAGATCAACATCAGTGTCGACGAGGCCGATATCGGCCGGGTACGGGTCGGCCTGCCGGTCACCTTTACTGTCGATGCCTGGCCGGGAGAGCTGTTTCGGGGCGAAGTCAGCCAGGTGCGCTATGCACCGATCGTCAACCAGAACGTCGTCACCTACACGGTGGTGGCCACCGTCGCCAATCCGGAGCAAAAGCTGTTCCCGGGGATGACGGCCGACGTCTCCATCGAGGAACAACACCGGGCCGAAGTGCTGCGCCTGCCGGCCGCCGCCTTGCGGTTTCGCCCCCAACTGCCAGGGGAGAGCCAGGCGCAACCGGCCCGACGCCCCCCTGGCAAGGCCCAGGTCTATCGCCTCGGCGCCGACGGGGAGCCGGTGGCGGTGGCAGTGCGCACCGGCGTCGGTGACGGCACCCTGGTCGAGCTTCTCGAGGGGGGGTTGCGCGAGGGGGACCGGGTCATCACCGGCCAGGCGGCGCCGCGCCAGGCGCGGCCGAGCCAGCAGATGCCGAGAGGGCGCTTCTGATGGTGGTGCAGCTGTCTGACATCAGCCGTGACTACCAGGTGGGGGAGCAGCAGGTGCGGGCCTTGCGCGGCGTCTCCTTCGCCGTCGCCGCCGGGGAGTTCGTCGCCATCATGGGAGCCTCCGGGAGCGGCAAGTCGACCTGCATGAACATTCTCGGCTGTCTCGACCGGCCGACCGGGGGGCGTTATCTGCTCGACGGGGTAGAGGTCGGGCGGCTCCCGGGCGACGACCTGGCGGCCCTGCGCAATCGCAAGCTCGGCTTCATCTTCCAGGGGTTCAACCTGCTGCCGCGCACCCCGGCGCTGGAGAATGTGGAGCTGCCGCTGATCTACGCCCGGGTGCCGGCGGCGGAGCGGCGGCGGCGGGCGCTGGCGGTCCTCGAGCAGGTCGGGTTGGCCGGTCGGGCCGACCACACCAGCAGCCAACTCTCGGGTGGCCAGCAGCAGCGGGTGGCCATCGCCCGCGCCCTGGTCAACCAACCGACCCTGATTCTGGCCGACGAGCCGACCGGCAACCTCGACAGTGCCACCAGCGCCGAGATCATGGCTCTGTTCCAGGAGCTCAACCGCGGCGGCATCACCATCATCATGGTCACCCACGAAGCGGAGATCGCCGCCTGCGCCGGGCGCAGCATCACCTTTCGCGACGGGCAGATCCTCTCCGACCTGCCAGCCGGCCAGGGGAGAGCATGATCGAGCTGTGGATGTCGGTGAAGATCGCCCTGCGGGCGCTGCGGGTCAACAAGCTGCGGGCCTTCCTCACCATGCTCGGCATCATCTGCGGCATCGCCGCCGTCATCGCCATGATCGCCATCGGCGCCGGCGCCCGCCAGGTGATCTCCGAGCAGATCGCCAGTATCGGCAGCAACCTGCTGCTGGTTCTCCCCGGCTCTACCACCGCCGGCGGGCTGCGCACCGGCGCCGGCTCGGCGGCCACCCTGACCATGGGCGACCTGCGGGCGATCCGCGCCGAGGCCCCTTCCGTCGCCCTGGCGGCGCCGACGGTGCGCGGCACGGCGCAGATCGTCTTCGGCAATCTCAACTGGTCGACCGCCGTCCAGGGGACGACCCCGGAGTTCCTGGAGATCCGCGAGTGGCCGGTGGTCAATGGCCGCCCCCTGACCCAGACCGATGTCGACGGCACGGCCCGGGTCGCCCTCCTCGGGCAGACGGTGGCCGAGCAGCTCTTCGGCGCCGAAGAGCCGGTCGGCCGGCTCATCCGCATCCGCCAGGTCCCCTTCACCGTGGTCGGGGTCCTCGAGCGCAAGGGGCAGTCGCCGCAGGGGTCCGACCAGGACGATGTCATCCTGGTGCCGGTGCGCACCGCCCAGCGAAGGCTCTTCGGCGGGCGCACCCCCGACAGCGTCAACTCCATCCTGATCAAGGCCGTCGGCGCCGAGGCGCTGGCCGCCGCCCAGGAGGAAGTCACCGCTCTGCTCGAACAGCGCCACCGCATCGCCCCGGGCAAGGATCGCGACTTCACCATCCGCAACCTGTCGGAGATGCTGGCGGTCTCCGAACAGTCGTCGCGCACCATGTCGCTGCTGCTCGGTTCCGTCGCCTCCATTTCTCTGCTGGTGGGGGGAATCGGCATCATGAACATCATGCTGGTCTCGGTCACCGAACGGACCCGGGAGATCGGCATCCGCCTGGCTATCGGTGCCCGCCGCCGCGATATCCTGCTGCAGTTTCTGACCGAGGCGGTGCTGCTCACCATCGTCGGCGGCCTCCTCGGCATCGTCTTCGGCGTCAGCGGCGCCGCCGCCGTCTCCCGGCTGCTCGGCTGGCCGACGCTGATCGCCGCCGAGGCGATCCTGGTGGCTGTCGGCTTCTCCGCCGCCGTCGGCATCTTCTTCGGCTTCTACCCGGCCCGCAAGGCGGCCAGCCTCGATCCAATCCAGGCCCTGCGCTACGAATGACCCGCTCAGCTCCCCAAGCCGGCTGCGGCCATTTCGTCCCCGGTTGACCGGGGTCAAGGCACTGGTGACGCCCGGAGCGGATGCTGGAGCTGTCCCTCCCTCTAGCAGGAGAATCCGATGCTCACCTTCAGCGAGATCGTCCTTACCTTCACCATCTGGCTTCTCACCGCCGCCGGCTGCTTCTTCGGCGTGCGCGGTTACCGCCGCCGGCGGCGAAAGCTGAAAGGAACCGTATCACCATGACTGAACCGCGCCACCCCTTTGAAGCTCTGACTCCCAGCTTCATCATCGATGCCGTCGAAAGCCAGGGGTTCGTCTGCGACTGCCGGACCTTGGCTCTGAACAGCTATGAAAACCGGGTCTACCAGGTCGGCATCGAGGAAGAGGCACCGCTGATCGCCAAGTTCTACCGCCCGGGGCGCTGGAGCAACGAACAGATTGCCGAAGAGCATCAGTTCTGCTTCGAGCTGGCCGACCAGGAGCTGCCGGTGGTCGCTCCCCTGCGCCGCGACGGCGCCAGCCTGTTCGAGTTCGGCGGCTTCCGCTTTGCCCTCTATCCTCGCCAGGGAGGGCATGCCCCGGAACTTGACGACTTGGGGAATCTGCTGATTCTCGGCCGCCTGCTGGGGCGGCTGCATTGCCTGGGCGCCACCCGCCCCTTTGCCCATCGCCCGCGCCTCGACGTGGCCAGCTTCGGCCGGCAAAGTGTCGAGCTGATCCGGGAGCGGTTCGTGCCGGCCGACCTCCGGGCCAATTACGAGGCGCTGACCACCGATCTGCTGGCGACGGTGGACGCCGTCGTGCAGGCGGTGAACGCCCCCGGCATCCGGGTGCACGGTGACCTGCATGCCGGCAACATCCTCTGGCGCCATGGCGCCCCGCACCTGGTCGACCTCGATGACGCCCGCCTGGCGCCGGCGGTGCAGGACTTCTGGATGCTCCTGTGCGGCGACCGCCCCCGCCGCCTCGCCCAGCTGGCGACCCTGGTCGATGGCTACGAGGAATTTTTCTCCTTCAACCCCCGCGAGCTGCAGCTGATCGAGGCGCTGCGCTCGCTGCGGCTGCTTCACTTCAGCGCCTGGCTGGCCAGCCGCTGGGAGGACCCGACTTTTCCCCGCCATTTCCCCTGGTTCAATACCCCCCGCTACTGGGGGGAGCAGATCCTGGAGCTGCGCGAGCAGATCGCAGCCCTGGCCGAACCCGCGCTGGAGCTCCCCTGAGGTGAAAACCGCCCTCCGGCAGCTAGCCGCCGCTGCCGGGGGAGAACAGCTGGTTTTCCTGCTCGGCCACCCGGATAAAGGTGGTGCGCTTGGTCAGCTCCTTCAAGGCCGACGCTCCCACATAGGTACAGGCCGAACGGACCCCGCCAAGGACATCCTGGACCGTCGCCTCCAGCGGCCCCCGATAGGGGACCTCCACCGTCTTCCCTTCCGAGGCCCGGTACTCAGCCACCCCCCCTGAGTGCTTCTCCATCGCCACCGCCGAGCTCATGCCGTAGAACAGCCGGTAGCGCCGCCCACCGCGCTCCACCAGTTCGCCACCGCTCTCGTCATGGCCGGCGAACATGCCACCGAGCATGACGAAATCGGCACCGCCGCCAAACGCCTTGGCGACATCCCCCGGACAGGCGCAACCGCCGTCGGAGATGATGCGCCCGCCCAGGCCGTGGGCGGCATCGGCGCATTCGATGACCGCCGACAGCTGGGGATAGCCAACCCCGGTCTTTACCCGGGTGGTACAGACCGAACCGGGGCCGATCCCGACCTTGACGATGTCGGCGCCGGAGAGCAGCAACTCCTCCACCATCTCTCCGGTCACCACGTTGCCGGCGACGATGGTCTGGCTCGGATAGGCTTCGCGGACCTTGCGCACGAAGGCGACAAACGACTGGGCGTAGCCGTTGGCCACGTCGATGCAGATGAACTCCAGCTGCGGATGCTGACCGAGGATCTCACCCAGTCGGGTGAAATCGCGGGCGGAAGTGCCGGTACTGACCATGATGCGGGCGAAGATGTCGGGGTCGTGTCCGGCCAGAAACTCCCCCCACTGCGCCACCGTGTAGTGCTTGTGGATGGCCGTCAGCAGCCGGTGCCGGGCCAGGACGGCGGCCGTCTCGAAAGTCCCGACCGTATCCATGTTGGCGGCGATCACCGGCACCCCGGTCCACTGCCGGCCGCTGTGCAGGAAACTGAAGGTGCGGTCGAGTTTGACCTGGGAGCGGCTGCTGAGCGTTGAGCGCTTGGGGCGGATCAGCACGTCCTTGAAACCCAGCTTCAGATCGGCTTCGATGCGCATCGGGACTCCTTCCGTGCCGCTCTCGAGGGGCACTGAGGGGGATAATGAAGATTTCTTTTCCATTGTCCGGCGAAAGGGCGCTCGGCGCAAGCGGCCGACAGACAATGGCGGGAAAAAAAGACGGGGAAGAGGCGGCAGGGCGGCGGACCGCCGAAAGGTACGTCGTTGTCGAAGGATGAGGACAACGCCGCAGATGGGCGTTTTTCATCGCCCGCCCAATTGGGCAGTGTAAAACTCAGCGTATTCAGGCTGATCAAAAATGCCCAGATGCAAGGCGGACGAAATTCTGAGACATAAGGCGTACCGAAAGGTACGTCGTTGTCGAAGGATGAGGACAACGCCGCAGATGGGCGTTTTTCATCAGCCGCCTAGCTGGTGAAGTTGAGCTTGCGCTCCAGATCCATAGACCGGGTGAGCCGCTTGGCCTCCTCGAAGGTGATGATGTTCTTCTGGCAAAGCTGCACCAGGTGCTGATCGAGACTTTGCATATGGTACTGGGCGCGGCCGTTTTCGATATGGCGCTCGATTTCGTTGAGGCGCCCTTCGCGGATGCAGGCCTGGATGGTGGTGGTCGAACGCATCACCTCCACCACCGGAATGATGTTCTCGCCGGTGCGGTCCTTGACCAGCCGCAACGAGACGGTGGCCACCAGCATGTCGGCCAGCCGCTGGCGGATGATCTCCTGGGAATCGGGGGGGAAGTAGCCGACCAGGCGGTTGATGGTGGAGGAGGCGCTCTGGGTGTGCAGGGTGGAGAAGACCAGATGCCCGGTCTCCGCCGCCTTGATGCAGGCGTCGATCGTCTCCAGATCCCGCAGCTCGCCGACCATGATGACATCGGGATCCATCCGCAGGGCCGCCTTGAGGGCGGCGCCGAAGCTCTGGGTGTCGATCCCGACCTCGCGCTGGATGATGCAGCTCTTACTCGAGGTGAAGAGAAATTCGATCGGGTCCTCGATGGTGATGATGTTGTAGTTGAAGGTCTCATTCAGGTAGCGCAGCATCGAGGCCAGGGTGGTCGACTTGCCGTTGCCGGTGGGACCGGTGACCAGCACCAGGCCGTTGGGGGCCTTGGCGATCTCGCCCAGGACCGGGGGGAGGTTGAGCTCCTTGAAGGTGCCGATGCGCGGCGGGATGACCCGCATGACGATGCCGAGGTGGCCGCGTTGGCGAAAGATGCTGACCCGGAAGCGGCCGCCATTGGGGAGCGCATAGGAGGTATCCAGTTCGCTCAAGTCATCGGGGAGTTTGCGGCCGCGTTGCTCCAGAAGACTGGCGGCAATGAACTGGGTATCCTGGGGGGTGAGGTTCGGCAGCTTGGAGCGCACCAGCTGACCGCGGCCGCGGAAAAAGGGGGGGTTGTCCACTTCGAAATGGACATCCGAAACCCTTTTTTCAAAAGCGATCTCCAGAATCTGGTTGAGAATTTTCATATCCATGGTGCGACTCCCGCTTGCTAGGGATCTCCCCGCCAGCTCATTTCCCGCCCCGGGAACTCTCAAGTTTCTTGCGATAAAAAGCGTTCTCCAGCACCAGGCTCGCCTGTCCGGCCAAAATCTCCAGCAGCGCCAAAGGGATCGGGGCCACCTCGCGGGCCCCGAAGTCGGCATAGGTGAGCCAGACGGTTTTGTCGCGGCTGCGCATCGGCAGCAGCAGCACCGTCGGCCGCAGCGGCGCCCCGATGGCGGCAAACAGATGCTCCTGCAATACCCGGTCTTCGCAGGGGCCGAAGAAGGTGCGTTTTTCCTCGATGACCTGGCGAAACACGGACGGCTGGGCCAAGGGAATCCGGAACCCGAGGGAGGGAGTCCCCTCCCCGGCGACCCCGATGCCACGTTCGGCCATCAGTTCGGTTGGACCGACCACCAGGGTAAGGGAGCGCTCGAACAGGCCGGCGACCGATTTGAGCAGGGCCAGAGCGATCTCCGGCGCCTCCCTGAGGGGTCGCAGGCCGGCGAGATCAGCCTGCAACCGGGGGAGGAAGCTCTCCTGGCTGCGGTCGCCATAAACATCCAGACCGGTACGGAAGCTCTCGAGAAATCGAGTGAAATCATCGATGAAAGAGTCTGGCTGCCGGCTTTGCAGTGGCCGGGGGTAAACGGCCCGGACCCCCTCGGAGAGGGCCTGCCAGGAAAAGTTCAGGTCGTAGGGGGGAGCGAACTGGAAGATCGGGAGCTGCGGATAGCAGCGTTGCTGCTGTTGGCGCAGGGCGACGAGCTGTTCTTCGACCAACGCCCCAGCGCCGCTTTGGGGAGCGTCGAAGACCAGCACCGGCAAGACCCGTCTGGCCAGCGACTGCTCGATGATCGGGGCGAGGTCCTCGCCGTCGTCGGTGGTGAAAACCAGAATTCCCGCATGTCGGCAGATGGTCACCACCGCATAGCGCAGCAGTTCATCCCGGCTGAACAGAATCACCGCCTGGGGTGGCCGCGACCCTCCCGCCTCGACCTGGCGGATGGTGAACTGCTGCAGGAAGGTACGCAGCCGCTCCCGCTCTTCCGGAGTAAGGCTGCCGGAGCCCTCGGCCCCGGTGGCGGTCGACCCGATGCCGGCCGGAAAATCGGCCAGCGACGAAAAAACTTCCGGGATCCTCCTCTCGAGAAACTCGAGACCGTCGAGGCCGAGGTCGTTGGCGCTGAGCCCCCCTCCCCGGCCGGCCGCTTCGGCTGCCACCGGCGGCGCCTCGGCTTCCCCGAGCTCCTCCATCAGCGTGCCGTCGCGTTTTTTCTCATCGTAGATGCGCAGGGCATCCATCAGCACATTTTGCGTGTTGACGTTGATCGGCTGCTGCAGCTTTTCCGGGAAATAGCGATATTCGTCGGCGAGGACGACCTTGTCGACGTCGAGAGAAAAGGTGCCGGTGGTCCAGGTCAGGATGTCGACGATGGTCAGCTCAATCAGCGTCTCCAGCCCCTTGGCCGCCTCTTCCCGGCTGATCTTTCCCCCCTCGTGGAGCATCGCCATCAGCGGCCGGCGATCGTTGCCGGCGCGGCTTTGTTCCTGCAGGGTCTGCTCGAGGACGGCACTGCTGATGGCCCCCCTTTCCACCAGGATCTGCCCGATGCGGACCATGTTCTGCGAGTTACTGGCGCTGACGATGTAGCCGTTGTCGAACACCAGTTCGCACTCACCCCGGCGCCCCTGTACCCCGAGAGTCCCGGATTTGCGGGTAGCGTGAAGCAGCTGGATGACATCGACGATGGGTAGATGTTCGAGATCTCCGGTGAACGACATAGACGCATGGCTCCTCGACGGGAAGATCCTTTGGGGGGACCTGAACCTCGCCTATTAAACGTGAAAAGGAAAATCGTTTCAAGCCTTTCCAGCCCGGGAAGCGGGCGAGATACAAAATCGATGGAGATTGGAAAGCAAGAAAATGGCCAAAAGAGACAAACCAGGCGGGAATAATTTCGTCCTTGCCGGCCAGCAGGGGATCAAAGGAGAGCCGCAGGAGGCACGGTGAAGGGAGCGAAACTCAAAAACCGAAGACCAGAGGCAGAGAGCGGAGGGTGAACCGGGAGAGAACGTGCAAACACCAGGTGAATGGCCAGAAAACGGGATCAGGGGCGAGTGGGCAAGCGCAGCAGATAGAGGGTTACCCCCACCGCCAGCAGGAGCAGTCCGATACGGACCCAGGCCAGCGGCACCACGGTCCAGGCCGACAGGGGAATACTCACCCAAATCAGGCTGATGGCCATCACTTTGGCCCGCAGGGGGATACCGGCGCCATCCTGATAGTCACGCAGCAGCGGACCGAGACGGCGGTGGCCGAGCAGCCAGCGATGAACATGCTCGGAACTGCGGGCGAAGCAGGCGGCCGCCAGCAGCAGAAAGGGGACGGTGGGCAGCAGGGGGAGGAAGATGCCGAGCAGACCGAGGGCGGTGCTCAGCAGGCCGATGGTGAACAAAACAGCTCGCAGCATCCTGCCTCCCAACGAGGCACCCGGCCGGCATTGGCTCACTGGCGAAGCGCCACTGGCGACGGGCGACGTTGCATCAGGTTCTTTCCGTCTCAGGAAAAAAATCGGCCCCCCTCCAGCACCAGCAGGGCGACTGTCAGATAGCGGGCCAACTTGCCTGCGCTCACCAGCAGGAGAAATCGGCCAAAACCGACCCGCAACACCCCCCCGACCAGGCAAAGAGGGTCACCAATCACCGGCAGCCAGGACAGGAGCAGCGACCAGGAGCCGAAACGGTGATAGAATCGCTCGGCGCGCTGGCGGGTCGCCAGGTCGATGCGCAGCAGCCGGCCG
>JACZKF010000598.1 GCA_014860175.1 Desulfuromonadales bacterium
GTCCAGGAGCCGTCGGTGGCCAAAACCGAGGCCGACAGTCGCCCCTTTCTCTGGATTTCCATCAACTCCGACCGTCACAGCCGCACCGAACTGACGGAACTGGCCGACCGCTACGGCAAGCGGTTGCTGCAGACGCTGCCAGGGGTGGCCAACATCATCATCGGCGGCGAGCGCCGCTACGCCATGCGCATCTGGCTCAACCCCCGGCTGCTGGCCGCCCACCAGCTCACCGCCGCCGACGTCGAGGCGGCGCTGCGGGAGCAGAACGTGGAGATTCCGGGGGGGCGCATCGAATCGCAGACCCGGGAGTTCACCGTGCGGGTACAGGGCGACCTGGCGACGGAGGCCGAGTTCGAAAATCTGATCCTGGCCGCCAGCGAGGGGCGCCAGGTGCGTCTGGCCGACGTCGGCCGAGCCGAGCTCGGCTCGGAAGACTACCGGACTCTGACCTTCTTCAATGGCCGGCCGACGGTGGGGCTCGGGGTGGTGCGCCAGTCGCAGTCGAATCTTCTCGATGTGGCCGAAAGGGTCAAGGAGCGGATCCCCGAAATCCTCTCCCAGCTCCCGCAGGGGATCGAGGTCAATGTCGCCTACGACGCCAGTCTCTTCGTCCAGCGTTCGATCAACGAGGTGATTCTGACCATCTTCTTCGCCTTTACCCTGGTCATCCTGGTCGTCTTCCTGTTTCTGCGCAATCTGCGCGCCACCTTCATCCCGCTGCTGGCGGTGCCGGTCTCCCTCATCGGCTCCTTCGCGATCATGCAGGCCCTCGGCTTCTCCCTCAACATCCTGACCCTGCTGGCCCTCGTCCTGGCGGTGGGGCTGGTGATCGACGACGCCATCGTCATGCTGGAGAATATCTATCGGCGCCTGGAGGAGGGGGAGGAGCTGATCGCCGCTGCCTTCGCCGGCAGCCGGCAGGTCGCCTTCGCCATCATTGCCACCACCTTGTCGCTGATCGCCGTCTTTTTGCCCGTCGCCTTCCAGCGCGGGGCCACCGGCCGCCTTTTTTACGAGTTCGGCATCACCCTGGCCATCGCCGTCGCCGTTTCGAGCTTCGTCGCCCTGACCCTGACCCCGATGCTCTGCTCGCGCTTCCTGCGCGGCCCGCAGCAAAGGGCAAAACCGCCGTCCCGGGTCTATCGCTGGATCGAAGACGCCCTCACCTGGCTCAACCGGCGCTACGGCGCCGGGCTGACTTTCGTCCTGGCGCACCGGCCGGCGACCATCGTCTTCGCCCTGCTGTTCAGCGTCGCCGGTCTCGCCCTCTACCCTTTCCTGCAGCGCGAACTGGTGCCGGAAGAGGATCGGGGAATTTTCCTCTCGCTGTTCAAAGGGCCCCTCGGCTCGACCCCGCAGTACACCCGCTCCTATGTCGAGGAGATGGAGCGGATCGTCCTCGCCATTCCGGAGGTCTCCCGCAACTTCAGCATCACCGCCGTCGGCTTCGGCACCCCGGGGGTCGGCAATGAAGGGTTGATGTTCACCGGCCTCGTCCCCTGGGAGGAGCGCGAACGCAAGACCCAGCAGATCATCGGCCAGCTCTTTGGCGCCTACGGGGCGCAGATCACCGGCGGCCTGGCGTTCCCTCTGCCGGTACGCCCCCTCGGGCGGGGGCTGGGGGGGAGCATCGAATTCGTCGTGCGGGGGCCCGACTTCCCCATCCTGCAGCAAAGCGCCAACCAGATCGTCGAGGCCATGCGCGACAGCGGAATGTTCAACCAGCCGCGAGTGGAGCCGGCGCCCAACAAACCGCAGCTCGAGGTGACCATCGATCGGGCCCGGGCGGCCGACCTGCAGGTGCCGGTCCTCGCCGTCGCCACTTCCCTCGAAACCCTCTTTGGCGGCCGCGAGGTGACCCAGTTCCGGCGGGGGAACGACCAGTACGAGGTCATCGTCCAGGTGGAAGATGCCGAACGGGTGACGCCGGCCGATCTCGGCCGCATCTATGTGCGCAGCGGCCCCGGCGAGTTGGTCCCGTTGAGCAGCCTGGTGCAGTTGGAAGAGACGGTCATTCCGGAGAACTACCCTCATTTCGACCGCTTCCGCTCGGTGACCGTCACTTCCCAGATGGGGGGCGGGTACACCCTGGGGGATGGGGTCGACTTTCTCGAACGAAGCGCCCCTCCCCTTCTCCCTCCAGGCCTCAGTTACCAGTGGGATGGTGAAGCCCGGGATTACCTGGAAGGGGTCGGAGCCACTTTTTTCCTGTTCCTCCTCGCCCTGCTCTTCACCTTCCTCGTCCTGTCGGCCCAGTTCGAGTCGTTCCTCCACCCGGTGACCATCTTCTCCGGGGTCGGCATGGCCATCTCGGCCGGGCTGATGGTCCTGTTCACCAGCCGCTTCTGGGGGATGCCGGTCACCGACAATCTCTTCTCCCGCTTCGGCCTGATCATGCTCATCGGTCTGATCGCCAAAAACGGCATCCTGATCGTCGAATTCGCCAACCAGCTGCAGGTGCAGGGCAAAAACGCCCTGGACGCCGCCTTTGAAGCGGCCATCCTGCGGTTTCGGCCGATCCTGATGACCGCCATCTCCACCGTTTTCGGCGTCATGCCGCTGGCGCTGGCCATCGGGGCCGGGGCTGAAACCCGCAACGCCCTCGGCATTGTCGTCGTCGGCGGGCTGAGCATCGCCACCTTCTTCAGCCTCTTCGTCATCCCGGCCGTCTACGTCAGCCTCGATGCCCTGGTGGTGCGCCGAACCGGCCATTCCAGTGCCTATGGGCTGATCCGCGCCGGCCAGATCCGCCAGCAGATGGCAGCCAAGTTCGAGCAGAAACCACGGCGCGACGACGATTGAACCCAGGAAAAGCCCTTGTGCCGCATCCCCCGGTTGTGATTAAATAGGCGGGTTTGGCCAGGCCAAGACTTAACCCTGGGGAGAGTGCCGATGGCGAAGAAAAAGAGCACCCGCAATCGTCGACCGCGCAAGCTCAAGCTGCGCGGATTCAACAATCTGACCAAGACCCTGTCGTTCAACATCTACGACGTCTGCTACGCCCGGTCACCCCAGGCGCGCAAGGAATACCTGGCGTACATCGACGAGGAGTACAACTCCGAGCGCCTGGTCAAGATCCTGCACGAGGTGGCCGACATCATCGGCGCCAACGTCCTCGACGTCTCCAGCCAGGACTACGATCCGATGGGGGCGAGCGTCACCATTCTGATCGCCGAGGAACCGATCGATCCCAAGCCGGAACAGGTGCTGGCCCACCTTGACAAGAGCCACCTGTGCATCCACACTTACCCGGAAACCGATTCGCGCACCGGCATCTCCACCTTCCGGGTCGACGTCGACGTCTCCACCTGCGGCAAGATCAGCCCCTTGAAGGCCTTGAACCACCTGGTTGATTCCTTCGAGTCGGATATCGTCCTGCTCGACTACAAAGTGCGCGGCTTCACCCGCGACATCCGGGGGAACAAACATTATATCGACCACCGGATCCACTCGATCCAGCAGTACGTGGACAAGGCGATTCTCGACCTGTACCAGACCGTCGACATCAACATCTATCAGGAAAACCTGTTCCACACCAAGATGCTGCTGAGAGACTTCAACCTGGACAACTACCTGTTCGCTGCCGCCTCCTCCGACTTCACCGAGGAGGAGCGGGTCCGGATCAAAAAGAGTCTGAAGCAGGAGATGACGGAGATCTTCTACTCCAAAAACATTTTTTAGGAATTCAGAACCCAGGAGTCATCGATCAGGAGATGACTCCTGACCTTGGATCTGGGACCTTGGACGCCTTATGAACCTGCGCCCCCTTCTGTTGTTACTGGTGCTGTTGATGACCGCCTGCGCTGGCGCCCCAAAAGCTCCCAAGACCGACCCCCAACTCCCTTACCCTCCGCCGCGGCCACCGGCCGTCGGCGACATTCTCCACCTCCCGACCGGCTTCTACGTCACCGAAGGGGCCATGTTGCAGGCAGTGGGCGATGCCCGCATCGCCTACGTCGGCGAAACCCACGACAATCCCGCTTCCCACCGCCTGGAGTTGGCCGTCCTGCAGGCCATGGCCGAGCGCTGGCCGGGGGAGGTGGCGCTGGCGATGGAGATGTTCACCCCTTCCCAGCAGCCGGCTCTCGATCGCTGGGTTGCCGGTGAACTGGACGAAAAAGAATTTATCAAGACGTCGGGCTGGTATCAGAACTGGCGAATGGATTTCGACTATTACCGGGAGCTGCTGCTGTTTGCCCGGGAGAGAAAAATCCCGGTGCTCGGCATCAACGCCGAGAAGTCGTTGGTCAAGGCACTGCGGGAAAGACCGGCCGCCGAGCTGGCGCCCGAACTGCAGACCCAGGTACCGGAGATGGATCTCGATGATCCCTACCAGAGCGCCCTGGTCGAGGCGATCTTCGGTGGCCATGCCCATGGCAACAGCGATCTGTCCGGCTTCCTGCGGGTCCAGACCCTGTGGGACGAGACGATGGCCGCCAACATCGCCGGTTTCCTGGGAGAACACAGGGAGATGCGGCTGGTAGTGGTGGCCGGCGGCAACCATGTCCGCTACGGCTTCGGCATCCCGCGCCGGGTCTTTCGCCGCCTGCCGACCTCCTATGTGCTGGTGGCCACTCAGGAGATCGAGATCCCCGAGGAAAAACGCGGCGAGCTGATGGATGTCGAGCTCCCCTCCTTCCCGATGCCCCCTTACCATTTCCTGACCTACTCCCGCTACGAATCGCTCGACAAGGAAGAGGTGCGCCTGGGGGTGCTGCTGGAGGAGGGGGAAGCGGCAGAGGTGCGGGTCAAGGGGGTGCTGCCGGAATCGGCGGCGGCCCTGGCCGGTGTACAGGAAGGGGACCGGATTCTCGCCATCGACGGCTCGGCGGTGACGGAGAGCTTCGATCTGATCTATGTGGTCAAGCAGAAGCGCCCCGGCGACCGGGCCCGGCTGCAGATCGGCCGCGACGGCCAGGAACTGCTCATCGAGGCCGTTTTCCCCCCGGCAGGGGAGACCAGACCGCACGGAACCCGCTAACCCTCACCTCTTCCAGCATCATCTTTCCAGGCCGCCCTCGGGCGGCCTTTTTTGTCTTCCGACCGGCGGCTCGACACCGGGAGGGTATACTTGCTCCTGCCGGCGCGCTCCGCAGGAGTTTGGGTATGGACCGTAATTTTTTCTTCGCCTTGGCTGCCTTCGCGTTTTTGCTGTTCTACCTGTTTATGGCCTGGTCGGTACTCGCCGCCTTCCTTGAGTCGCTGATCTGGGCGGTCGTACTTGCCCTCGCCACCTATCCTCTGTTTCGCCGCCTGCGCGCCCGCCTGCATGACAACAGCCACCTGGCTGCGGTCTTGTTGACCCCCCTGGTGGTGCTGCTGGTGGCGGTGCCGCTGGCGCTGATGCTGTTTTTTCTCGCCCTGGAAGTCGATCGGCTTTTTGAGCTGATCCAGATCCGGATGGCGGCGGGGAATTTTCCCACCGCTGACGGTGCCCCCCCCGTGCCGGGGTTAACGCCCCTCCTCGAGTATCTGCGCCCCCTGCTGGAGGGGTTTGACATCAATCTGCGGGAGACTCTCTCGCCGGCGCTGCAGAACCTGGTCGCCACCCTGCTGGAGCGGCTGCAAAAGATCCTCGGCGGCTCGGCCCTGATCGCCCTCAAGATCTTCGTGATGATCATTACCCTCTTTTTCTTCTACCGGGATGGCGAGCGGCTGCTGGGGGTCTTCTGGTCGGCCATTCCTCTCCCCCAGGCGCAGAAGGTGGAGTTGGCCAGCATTACCCACAAGGTGCTGATGGCCGTGATCTACGGGGTGTTCCTGACTGCCGCCATTCAAGGCGCCCTCGGTTTTCTCGGCTACCTCATCGCCGGCCTCCCTTCCCCGGCCCTGCTGGGCGCCGCCACCGCCCTGGCGGCCCTGGTGCCGATGGTCGGTACCGCCCTGGTCTGGCTGCCGGCCGGCCTCTACCTGCTGTTTGCCGGCAAACTTTTTCAGGGGATTTTTCTCCTCGCCTGGGGGCTGCTGGTGGTCGGTACCAGCGACAATTTCATCCGTCCTTACTTCATCAGCGGCCGTGGCCAGGTACCGTTTCTCACCGTCCTGATCGGCATTCTCGGTGGCCTGGCAGCCTTCGGCTTCGTCGGCATCATTCTGGGTCCGATCATTCTCACCCTGTTCACACCGCTGCTCGCCATGTTTCGCCACCTGCTCCCGCCCGGGGTCGCCAGTGGTGCCGCCACTGATGGCGGCGCCGAAAAAAAGGGCCGTCTGCACGGCCCTGATTCATAAATCATATTGTCGCTAAGAGACTACAGGACTTTGTGGAACAGATGGGCGGCGTGGTCGCTGAGCATCTCCGCCAATGCCTGGTTCAGTCTGGGATAGCTTTCGTGAATATGCCATTGTGATCTTCCACTCATCCAGTACAGCTTCCAGAAGTCAGACGATGCATCAAAAATCAGCCGGCCAGCCGGGTCGCTCACATCACACGCCTCGATGGCGCTGAAAAGACGGAAAAAAACCACGTAGCCGCCATGGATGGCATTGACTTCCACATCCAGCCCAGTCCCTCTGAAAAACTTCTCAATTTGATGCTGAGTAAACTCATTGGGATGTTTTATCATTTCTCTGCCTCCGGTACCGCTGCTGTAAGTGCTTGAGGTTCCCTCGTTGCCAGTATAGCAAGGAACGGCCGAAAAGATGACCAATATAGTTTTATTTTACCCTAAAAAAAACGGACCGCTCTTTCGAAGCGGTCCGCCGATACGGTGAAAGGTTGCCGGTTAAACCCGCCCGGCACTGCCAAGAACCGCCTGGTTCTTGTGTTTGATCAGCTTGATCAGCTCCTTACGGGCCGCGCCCAGGTATTTGCGCGGGTCGAATTCTTTGGGATCAAGGGCCAGGTACTCACGAACCCGGGCAGTCACCGCCAGGCGTCCGTCGGAATCGATATTGATCTTGCAGACCGCCCCGGCGGCGGCGCGACGCAGCTGATCCTCGGGGATGCCAACTGCTCCTTCCATCTTGCCGCCATATTTGTTGATCAGCTCGACATATTCCTGTACCACGCTGGAGGCGCCATGCAGCACAATGGGGAATCCTGGGAGCCGCTTTTCCGTCTCCGTCAGGATGTCAAACCGGAGCTCGGGGACCACTTCCCCCTCCTTGATCTTGAATTTGTAAGCGCCATGACTGGTGCCGATGGAGATGGCCAGCGAGTCGACACCGGTCTTGCGGACGAAATCCTCGACCTCCTCCGGGCGAGTGTAGGTCGACACTTCCGCCATCACCTCGTCCTCGATCCCGGCCAGTACCCCGAGCTCACCTTCGACGGTGACGTCGTAGCGGTGGGCGTATTCGACCACCTGGCGGGTGAGGGCGACGTTCTCTTCATAGGGGAGATGCGAACCGTCGATCATCACCGAGGAGAAGCCCGAATCGACGCACGACTGGCACAACTCCAGTGAGTCGCCGTGGTCCAGATGCAGGGCGATGGGGATCTGGGAACCGAGCTCCCGGGCCATTTTCACCGCCCCCATGGCCATGTAACGGAGCATTGTTTCGTTGGCATACTGCCGGGCTCCCTTGCTCACCTGCACGATCACCGGCGAGCCGGTCTCCGCGCAGGCGGTGACGATCGCCTGCAGCTGCTCGAGATTGTTGAAATTGTAAGCCGGAATGGCGTATTTTCCGGACATCGCCTTCGCGAACATCTCCCGGGTGTTGACCAGCCCGAGTTCACTGTAATGCACCTTGTCCGCCATCGATTCTCTACCTCCCGTTCATGAGGAATGTCGGGCAGATTCACCCGTAACAGATCCGTTATAGATACCAGCTCGGCACCGCCAAGTCCAGAGTTGGGAGGAAAAATAATCCGTTCGGGTTGCAAATCCGGAACAAGTCGATTAGCATACAGCATTTTTAATCTGGTCCCGTCGGAAGTGGCCAGGGAAGGAGCAACCAAGATGAACAAACAGGAGAGCTATTTTCGCGACTGGAAGCGCCGGGAGGAGACCGCGGAGGCGATGCTCCCCCTGATCGGCCGACTCTACCGCAACCACGGGGTGGTGACCACTCTTTACGGCCGCGGACTGGTGCACAAGTCGACCATCGATATTCTCAAAGCCCATCGCTTCGCCCGGCAGATCCTGGAGAACGAGCTGGCGGTGCACGACACCTTCCCGGTCCTGGAGGCGATGTGCGGACTCGACCTGGCCCCGGCACGCGTTGACATCGGCAAACTGACGGTACGCTGGCAGGCCCAGGGGGGCGGCCTGCCGCTGGCGGAGTTCGTCCGCCGGGAACTGGCACCAATCAATACCGGCCGCGCCTCTTTTCTCAGTCAGCCGCAGGATGTGGTGCTCTACGGGTTCGGCCGCATCGGCCGCCTGCTGGCCCGGATTCTGATCGAGAAGACCGGCGGCGGCGACAAACTGCGCCTGCGAGCGGCGGTGGTCCGCAAGGGGAGCGCCGACGACCTGGTGAAGCGAGCCAGCCTGCTGCGCCGAGACTCGATCCACGGCCCCTTCCAGGGGGCGATCACCGTCGATGAGGCGGAAAATGCGATCATTGCCAACGGCAACCTGATCCGCATCATCTACGCCGATGCCCCGGAGCAGGTCGATTACACCCGGTACGGCATCGATAATGCCATCCTCATCGACAATACCGGCAAATGGCGCGACCGCCAGGGGCTCGGCCGCCATCTGCAGGCCAAGGGTGTAAGCCGGGTTGTACTGACCGCCCCCGGCAAGGGGGACATCCCCAATATCGTCTTTGGCGTCAACAACGACCTGATCAGCGGCGATGAACGCCTCTTCTCCGCCGCCAGCTGCACCACCAACGCCATTGTCCCGGTGCTCAAGGCGATGCAGGACCGCTTCGGCATCGTTCACGGCCATGTCGAAACCTGCCACTCCTACACCAACGACCAGAACCTGATCGACAACTATCACCCCAACGATCGTCGCGGCCGCAGCGCCCCGCTGAACATGGTGATTACCGAAACCGGCGCCGCCAAAGCGGTGGCCAAAGCGCTCCCCGCACTGGCCGGAAAACTCACCGGCAATGCCATCCGCGTCCCCACTCCCAACGTCTCGCTGGCCATTCTCAACCTGAGCCTGGAGCAGCCGACTTCGGTCAAGGAACTCAACAACTACCTGCGCGACATCTCCCTCGACTCGCCGCTGCAGCTGCAGATCGACTACACCAACTCCCCGGAAGCGGTCTCCAGTGATTTTGTCGGCTCGCGCCACGCCGGAGTGATCGATTCGATGGCCACCATCGTCGAGGATGATCGCTGCGTCCTGTATGTCTGGTACGACAACGAATTCGGCTACAGCTGCCAGGTGGTGCGCCTGCTCCAGAGAATGGCCGGCCTGGAGCTTCCGGCTTTCCCGCGGTAACCGGCCGCGGCGGCGGTAAAAAGCAGAAAGGCCGATCCTGGAGGATCGGCCTTTCTGCTTTATCTGGTTCATTTAATGCGAGGGGTCAGTCAGTGCGCATCAGGCGCAATTTTTTCCGCAGGCGCCGTTGGGCCTCTTTTTCCTTGCGCTTGCGTTTGACGCTCGGCTTCTCATAAAACTTGCGCTGCTTCATTTCGCGGAAGAGACCTTCCTGCTGCAGCTTGCGCTTGAGAACCCTAATCGCCTTCTCGACATTGTTGTCGACGACTTGGATTTCCACCGACGAATTCACCTCGCTTTCAGATACTTGCAGTTCCCGGCCGTGGCCGGTCTGGCTAAAAAGAGAGGATAACCTCGTTTTCTTGAAATTTCAAGTGCAAAGTGTCATGTGCAAAGTGTCATCGCCCCTGAGTGGAAAACAGGGTGACCCGAATGCCGCCATTGGAGAATGTCGCCACCGGGGAGAGCTCCAGGGCGGTCGCCCTGGCCAGTTCTTCATCGGTTGCCAAAAAGGCGAGCTGCCACCCGGGGAAACCCCGCCGGAAGCGATCGCCCAGCTGGCGGAACAGCGGCCGCAGATCTTCCCCGGCAGACAGGCGGGCTCCGTATGGGGGGTTGCAGATGACCAGCCCCGGGGTCGACGGCGCCGCCAGCTCCACCAGCTCCTGTTGGCGCAGCTCGAGATCGGCGGCAACGCCGGCTCGCTCGGCGTTGCCCTGAGCCATGGCGATGGCGGACGCATCGTGATCGGCACCGAGAATGCCGGCCGGCGCCGGCCGCGCCTCCCTGCCGACTTCACTCAGCAGGGCCTGCCACAGACCGGGGCGATAACCGGGCCAGGTCATGAAGGCAAAATCACGCTTCCCCCCCGGCGGCAAACGACGGGCCAGCAAGGCCCCTTCGATCGGCAAGGTGCCGGAGCCGCACAGCGGATCGACCAGAGGGACACCGCCGTCCCAGCCCAGCAGCAGCAGCAGCCCCGCTGCCATGGTTTCGCGCAGCGGCGCCGCCCCCCCCTGCTGCCGCCAGCCACGCCGATGGAGCAACTCTCCCGAGCTGTCGACCGACAGATGGCACAGGTCGTCCTCGATGCGGGCGAGCACCTGCTGCGCTCCCACCGTCGGGGGGTAGGGGCGGCCGAGAGCCCGGTCGATGGCGGCCGCCACCGTTTCGGCAATGCGGCCGGTATGGAGCAGGCGGGAGCGATGGCTGACGGCACGCACCTGCACCGCGGTGTCGGGGCGGATGAACTTCCCCCAGGGGAGGCGCGTTGCCCGCTGGAACAGTTCCGGGAAATCCCGGACCCGTACCGAGCCGACCCGGACCACCACGCGACTGGCGCTGCGCAGTCGGAGGTTGGCCGTATAGACCTCCCGCAGCCCCCCGGTGAACTCGACCCCACCGGGGACGGCCCGGACCCCGGCCATCCCCATGGCAATCAGTTCGCCGGCACAGACCGGCTCCAGACCGAGAGCGGTTATGGCAAAGAGTTGTTGCGGGTCCTGGCTTTTCATCGCAATCGCACCTCCGGCACAAGGGGGGTGCTCCCCCCGGCAAAGTCTGTTAACATACCTGATCGTCCGATCCTTGTCGAGTGACCATGGACCACGGTCGTTGACTGCCTGCCGGGGAGGCGACGGACGACAGGTTAGCTCAGGTCGGAACGGAACTTGAATGTGCAGCAACCCTGCCGGTCGGAACCGGTGAGAACGTAGCCCCAGGACCGGTTATGCAATACGGCAGACATTTCAAGCCAGGCCAGAAGATCTTCCTGCATGCCCTGCCCCCGACAGGGGATCCGCAAGGCTGTTTTGATTCACTGACCACCTACCTCAAAGAGATCGGGCCAGGGTGGTTCGACCTCTCCCTCCCCTATCAGAGCAAAGCGGGGGAGGACTTTCCTTTCGCCACCGGCATGCGCTTCGAACTGAGGAGCGAATCGCTGGGACTCGGGTTGCGGCTGACCGGTCAGTTCGTGCAGCACCGGGGGCGAGATACCATTCGGCTGGCCCTCGACGGCGATCTGCGCGCCTATCAAAACCGGCAAAGCCCTCGCCTCGACACGGTGGCCGGGGTGCGCTACACCCGCGGTCATGGGAGCTTGCGGTCGTTTCGCGACCAATGGGAAAAAAACATCCAGATTCTGCAGGGGAATAGTGCCGACCAGCTCGGCAATTTTCCGCGCACCCCCATCAACCTGAGCAACGGCGGCATCCGCTTCAGTCTGCGCGCTCCCGTTGAACCCGGAAGTCTGTGCCTGCTGCTGCTGGAACTGGAACCGGGGACCGTCCCCCTTTGCGCCTTGACCGAAGTTCTCTGGACCGGCGATGTCCAGGAAGAGCGCCAGAAAGCCGGCATGCGCTTTCTGACGATTCTGGAAACCGACCGCAAGCGGATCGACAACTTCATCCGGAAGCGACTCGCTGCGCCGCCAGCTGTTTAGCAGGTCGTTGAAAAACCCGCTTTCCCCAGGCTGATCAAAAATGCCCAGATGCAAGGCGGACGAAATCCGGAGACATAAGGCGTAC